>JAJXZZ010000205.1 GCA_021779795.1 Acidobacteriota bacterium
GGGCCCAGCTCGAGCGACGCGGGGATCTGCCCGGCGGGGAAGGTGCGCCCGCGGCCGTCGAAGTTCCCGTCGGCGCGGTCGGCCGGGGTCGACATCCCGTCGAGGTCGAAGGCGAGGTCGAGCGGCACGCTGGTCGCCGCGGCTACGCGCGCGGCCGCCGCCGCCGGCGTGATGGCGAACGTCCGCGGCTGATACGGCGTCAGGTCGAACGTCAGCCGGCCGTCCACGACCCGCGCGTCACCGACGGGCTCTTCCGCCGCGTTGACTTCCCGCGCCTTCAGGATGCCCGACGGCAGCGCGATGCGCACGTCCGAGGCCGGCTTGCCGTACAGCTCCTGTACGCGCACCACGACTTCGTCCGAATCCTCGGCCTTCTTGACCGCGCGGACCGCGACCTGGCCGGTCGTGTCGCTCACGTCGAGCAGCGAGAAGCTGCGGCCGAGGGCGCCCGCATGCCGGGACACGTCGAAGGCCGAGAGCGGCTGGTTCAGCCGCGCCGCGGCCAGCGGCACGCGCCCGTCGCGCCAGTTCCCGGCGTGGCCGACGATCGCGTACGTGAAACGGTGGTGCCCGATGTCGTTGCTGCTCTGGTAGACGTAGTGCTCGCTCGGCTGCGGCGTGTGGATGAGCGTCAGCCGCAACTCGTGGTCCGAGGGCTTGTCCCAGCCGTACTTCGAGTCGTTGACGACGGCGGCGCCGAAGCGGCCGGTGGTGTCGGTGAGGTCGGCCCACTGCTGCGCCGGCACCTCGTAGAGGTCGGGGGTGTCGTTCGTTCGCTGGATCGTGCCGAGGCCGAGGTCGTAGGTGGCGTCCGGGTTCGAGGCCGCCAGCGGGAACGACGCCTTGAGCAGCGTGCCCGGCGAGCGCCAGTCCACGCTCGTGTCGAACTCCACGCGGTCGCCGCCCTCGGCGAGGCGGATGCGCTGCACGATCGTCGAGGGCCCGGCCTTGCGCGTCACCTCGATCGCCACCCGCGCCGGCCCGTTCTCGATCACGCGGACCGAGGGCTTCCCGGCGTAGGCGCGCGGCCCCTTGGCCAGCGCCTCCCACACGATCTCCCACGCCGGCCAGCGGAACGAGGGATCGTCGAACAGCTCCAGGCGCGCCGGCGCCTTCAGCAGCTCCACGCCCGCCGGCTTGTCCCTGATCGACGACACGTCGCCGTTGGCGTCGATCGTGACGAGATAGCGCCCGTTCTCGAGCGAGGTGGGCGTCACCTTGAGAGACCCCGGGCCCTCCGGCTTCGCCGTCCGGACCACGTCGAACACCTTGAAGCCGATCGGGGGCACGTCGGCCACGAACAGGATCGTGGCGCTGCCTTGCCGGCTCGAGAGGACCTGCGCGGGCACGTCGCGGCGGGTCTCGGCGTCGATGACCCGCACGCCGGTCGCGGGCGGGCCGGGCCACGCGACGGTGGCCTCGACCGGGTCGGCGCGGCGGGCGGCCAGCGCGTTGTAGACGACGAGCGACACGTGCCCGGAGAGCGAGCCGGACGTCGTCGCCGGCCGCGTGTCGAGGCCCGACGCGACCGCCGACACGCCGTCGATGAGCATCGACGCGAACTGGTTCGACGCGATCAGCTCGTCGTTCCACGAGAACTCGTAGGCCTGCGGGATGCTGGTGCCCGTGAGGTCGTCGTGGAACTGGTGCCACAGGAAGCGCGTCCACGCGTCCCGGAGCCGCTCGCGCGGGTAGGCGGGCCCGCCCACCCATTCCGCCGCGACCGACGCGCGCTCGGCCGCGTCGGCGAGCTGCTCGTTCCGGCGGTTGAAGGCCTTCATCGCCGCCTGCGACGTGTAGCAGCCGACGCCGTGCGTCTTGAGCAGCAGCTCGCCCTCGTACTTGGGCAGCGACGCGCGCTCGGCGGGCGTCAGGTCGCGCGCCAGCTGGTCGGCCGACGTGTTGCGGACCTCGACGGCGCCGGTCGCGTCGTGGATCGCCTGCTCGACCCACTCCACCGACTCGGCGTCCGGGGCGCCGCCCTGGTCGCCGACGCCGAAGTAGCGGAAGCCGATGCGCCGGCCGGACGAGAGCGTGACCAGGTCGGCGTTCCACTTGGGATCGTTGGCGATGTCGCTCCGGACCTCGGCGACGTAATCGCCGGGACGGAGCGCGGCCACCAGGCTGTGGCCGTCCACGCCGGTCCAGAGGCCGACGGCAAACGGCGCGGGCCGGGACGCGCCCCACGACAGCTTCTGCGTCGAGAAGGCCTGCAGCCCCGAGTGGGCGCCGATCGACGGCAGGGCGAAGCCGAACCCGAAGCAGTCGGGCAGGTAGATGTCGAGCGGCACGCGGCCGAACTCCTGGCGGAAGAACCGCTTCCCGTAGAGCGCCTGACGGAAGAGCGCCTCGGGCGACGGCATGTTGGTGTCCACCGCGTTGATCCACGCCCCGGAGAGCCGCCACCGGCCGTCGGCCACGTACTTCTTCAGCTGCGCCCACGCCTCGGGGTGGTACTCCTTGAACCACATGTAGTGGATCGCCCCCTCGAAGTTGAACGTGTAGTCGGGGAAGCGATCGAAGAGGGCGAAGTTGTCGAAGAAGGTGGCCGGGATGAACTGCCGGATCGTGTCCTGCACGGTCCAGTTCCACTGCGTGTCGAGGTGGGAGTTCGACACGAGGTACAGCGTGGGCCGCTCCGCCCGGGGCGGCGGGGCGGTGCGCACCACGGACGAGCCCAGCCAGAGGGCGAGGAACGCCACGACGAGGGTCCGGGTCAGTTTCATGAACGTCGCTCCAGGGGGCACCGGCTCACGAGTCATCGTCAGGGCTCCGCGCGCTCAGCGCGCGGGCGGGTTCTCGATCGTTTCCCAGAGGGCGGCCAGCGTCGCGGGCGACCCGGTGAACAGCCCGTCGGGCCGCCGCCGGTAGGCGAGCATGTGCTCGTAGATCGGGCCGCTCATCCGCAGGTTGAAGCCGAGGCCGGCGAGGTACTGCAGCCGCAGGTTGCGGTCGCGGTTGATGGCCGCGCCCTCCAGCCACCCCTTCAGGTCCGAGGCCCGCCCGGCATAGGACGCGAGCAGATCGACGGCCGACGGGAAGCCGATCTCCCGGAGCGAGGCCGCGACGGTTCGGTACTCGGGGCGGTCCAGCCGCGCCTGCCAGCGATCGACGTCGATGCGCGTCGGCTCGACCTGGCCGAGCAGCACCAGGTCGTAGCCGGCGTTCTCCACCGTGTTGGCGAAGATGACACCGTTCGGGAAGACGTCGAAGAACGTGGCGATCTCGCTCGTCACCGCCGCCTCGTTGCTCTGGTACAGCTGCACGAAGATCGTCACCGCGCCGCCCGGGTTCAGGTGCCGCCGGGCCAGCTCGAAGAACTCCTTCGTGTAGAGCATGGCCGCCCCCTTGACCCACGGGTCGAGCGGGTCGGACGTCACCGCGTCGAACGTCTCGCGCGTCGTCACCAGGAAGTGCCGGGCGTCGTCCAGGCGCACGCGCACCTTCGGGTTGCGGATGACGTCGTGATTGTACCGGCTGAAGTACCTGGAGACGGTCCGGACGACCAGCGGCTCGATCTCCGCGATCGTGACCCGCTGGACCTTCGGGTCCACCGAGACGGCGCCCGCCGTCACGCCGGCGCCGCAGCCGATCACGAGCACCGACGTCGGGCGCTCGGGGACGAGCGTCGTGAGGTGCCCGAGCATGCGCTGCAGCCGCATGTCCTCCGGGTCGCTCGAGGCCTGCACCTTGCCGGCGTTGTGGTAGCTCAGGATCCCGTTGGACAGCCGCGTGACGGCCACCGACGAGCTCAGGCCTTCACCCACGTAGAGCACCTCGCCCGGGTCGCCCTGGACGCCCGCAAAGCGGCCGTAGGCGACCAGCTCGCCGGGGACCGTCGGCACCGCGCGCGTCATCAGCGCGCCGCAGAGCGTCATGATGACGACGACCGTCGCGGCGAACCGCCCCCAGGCGGCCCTGGTCGGCGCGCCGGCTTCGACCGGCTCGAGCACCACGAGCGCGGACATGCCGCTCAGCAGGATCAGCAGTTGTTGCGTGTGCTGGCTGCCGATCGCCGCGACGAGCACGAGGCTCGTCCCCAGCGAGCCGACGATGGCGCCCACGGTGTTGGCGGCATAGACGCGTCCCACGAGCCGCGCCGGGTCGCCGCCCTCGGTGACCAGCGCCGCGAGCGCCAGCGGGAAGCTCGCGCCCCACAGCAGCGTCGCCGGCAGGACGGCCCACAGGCTCCGGACGAAGTCGACCTGGAAGTTGATCCAGGGGCTCCCGGCGCGCGACGGGTCGATCGGCCAGAAGGGCAGCGAGGCCGACAGCGTGTAGGCGCCCCAGGCGATGCCGCCGGCGAGCAGCGCCTGGCACCACCCGAGCGCGAGCCGCGCGCGCCGCGCGTCACGGGCGAGCGACGAGGCCGCGGCGCTGCCGAGGCCGATCCCCGCCAGGAAGGCCGCGAGGATCAGCGAGAAGGCGTACGTCGTGCCGCCGATCAGCAGCGACAGTTGGCGCGTCCAGACCACCTCGGCCGCGAGCCCGGTCAGCCCCGACAGCGCCGTCGCCACGTAGATGGCCTGCGCCCCGGGCATCGGGCGGGCCGGCGCGGCCCCCCGCGGCGCCTCGTCGCGCGGCGCGATCGCGGCCACCCCGAGCGACACCAGCGCGACGACGGCGTTCAGGCCGACCGCCGCGTAGGTGGCCGTGCGCACGTCGTAGACCCGCAGCAGGTAGAAGCCCGCCACCAGGCTGCCGATGACCGCGCCGGCCGTGTTGCCGGCGTAGAACAGGCCGAGCCACGACAGGCCCTTCGGCGTGGATTCCACCCATCGCGAGAGCGCCGGCAGCGTGGCGCCCATCAGCAGCGTCGGCGGGAGCAGGCAGAGGCCCGCCGCCGCGGCCCGCATCAGCAGTCCCGCCACGCCGGGCGCCGCCCAGGCCGTGTAGACGCCGGCGACGAGCGGCACCGCGGCCAGGGCCAGCAGCGCGATGGCGCCGATGCCGGCCTCGACGAGCGCGTAGACCCGCAGCGGGTGGCGCGTCGCGGGCACGAGGCGCGGGAACAGCAGGCTGCCCAGGCACAGCCCGCCCATGAACGTGCCGAGCAGCACGCCGAGCGACACCGCCGACACGCCGATGACCAGTTGGAGCAGCTGGAACCAGACGACCTCGTAGACGAGCGCGGCGGCGCCGCTGCCGACGAAGAGCACGAGCAGCACCGGCAGGAAACGGCGGCGGTTCATCGGGACACCCTCACGGCCGACGCGGCGCGCGTTGGCAGGCTCACGGTCGGGCGGATTATAGCCGCAATGCCGCGAAGGCGCGCGGAAGGCCCGAGGCGCGGCGCGGAATGGCCGGGCCGGCGGCGATCAGCCGGAGGCGCCGCAGGCCTGCCAGGCCCTGAAGACCTCGATGACGTTCTCGGGCCGCGCCCCCGGCCCGAACTCGCACTGCGCGATGACGCCGCCGCGGGCAGAGAGGTGATCGCAGGCCTCTCTCACCGCGTGCCGCACGTCGTCGGCCGAACCGTGCGCGAGGACGGCGTGCCGGTCGATCTCACCCCAGAACGTGAGGCGCCCCCGGAAGCGGCCGAGGGCGGGCGCGCCCATGCGGGCCACCTGGCAGTTCAGCGCCTGCACGCCGATCTCGACGAGGTCGGGGACGATGTCGAGGATCCACCCGTCCGAGTGCATGAAGACGAACTTGCCCGCCTGCCGCGCGGTCGCGCACAGCTCCCGATACAGCGGCTTGAAGGCCTGCCGCCACGTGTCGGGCGAGACGAGCAGGCGATCCTCGCCGCCCCAGTCGTCCGCGATGACGATGGCATCCACGTCCGTGGCCGCCCACGCGGCGACCTCCGCCCGGGCGTGCCGCCGCAGGAGGTCGAGGAGCACGCCCAGCCCGGGCGGCCGCTCGAGGAGGTCGGCGAGCGCCCCCTCCATCGCCCGCAGCAGGCACAGCCGCTCGAAGAGGCGCACCGGCGCCCCGGCCAGGACGAAGCGGTCCGTCGAGGCGCAGAACCGGTCGATCGCGTCGCGGTCGAGATCGAGGAGGCCCGCAGGGGGATGGAACGACTCGACGTCGCTCCATCGCCGGATGGGCGGCTCCAGGGCGCGGCCGAGCAGCCCGTCGTACGGGTTGTCGAATCGGCAGCCCCACGCGTCCACGTAGAGGCCCTTTCGGTAGGGATGGCCGACGATGGGGAG
>JAJXZZ010000206.1 GCA_021779795.1 Acidobacteriota bacterium
CGCGCTCCCCTCCCCGCCGGCCGTCATGCTCTGCGCCAGCTGGAACTTCACGTAGTCGTTGAGATCGCCCACGGCGGACAGGCTGGACCGCCGGTCGATGGCCTGCTCGACCTCGGGCGGCACCGACACGTTCTCGACGACGAAGGTGGGGAACTCGATGCCGTACTTCGCCCGCACCGCGGGGTTGATGATCGGCAGCAGCGCCTCGCCCAGCTCCTGGTAGCGCGAGGCGATGTCGAGCACCGGCACGCCGGCCGAGGCCAGCGCGTCGCTGAACACGCTGACCATGCGCGAGCGCATCGCGTCGGCGAACTCGCCGACGGTGAACTGGCCGTCGGTGCCGGCCACCTCGGCGAGGAACCGCCTGGGATCGACGACGCGGAAGTCGTAGGTGCCGTAGGCGCGCAGCCGGACGACGCCGAGGTCTGGATCGCGGGTCATCACCGGGTTGGCCGTGCCCCACTTGTTGCCGGTGAACAGGCGCGTGTTGACGAAGTAGACGTCGGCCTTGAACGGCGACTCGAAGCCGTACTTCCACCCGCGCAGCGTCGTGAGGATGGGGATGTTGGCGGTGGACAGCGTCCACTGGCCCGGGCCGAACGTGTCGCCGAACTGCCCGAGGTAGACGAACTGCGCCGCCTGCGACGGGCGCACGATGAGCTGCGCGCCCCGCTTGATCTCCTTGTTCATGTCCGGGTAGCGGAAGGAGATCGTGTCGCGCGAGTCGTCGTCCCACTCGATGATCTCGAGGAACTGCGTCTTCAGGTAGTCGATCAGGCCCATGGCCTTCCTCCCTCGGCCGGACCCGGCCCGCGCGCCGCGAGCCGGGTCCGCGTAGTACAATCCATGCCCGTCATGCCAGCCGGAACACTTGCCTGCCCGATGTGCGGGGCGCCGGCCTCGGCCGAATCGACGCGCTGCGACCACTGCGGGGCGCGGCTCGCCACGGTCGCCTGCCCGTCCTGCTTCGGCACGATCTTTATCGGCGCGAAGTTCTGTTCCCATTGCGGGGCCAGGGCGGATCGGGCCGAGACCGCCCCGGAGACCCCCTTGTCCTGCCCGCGGTGCCGGGTGGAGATGCGCGGCGTGACGGTCGGCGGCGCGGTGCTCGTCGAGTGCGGCCGCTGCGGGGGAATCTGGGCCGACGCCGAGTCGTTCGACCGGATCTGCGCCGACCGCGAGCAGCAGGCGGCGGTGCTCGGCGCGGCGACCGAGCTGTCGGCGCCCGGCCCCGCCCAGGCTGCCGAGACGGTCCGCTACGTCCCCTGCCCGCGCTGCGCTAAGCTGATGAACCGGGTGAACTTCGCCCACTGCTCGAAGGTGGTCGTGGACGTCTGCAAGGCCCACGGCACCTGGTTCGACAAGGACGAGCTGCGGCGGATCGTCGAGTTCATCCGCGCCGGCGGCATGGAGCTGGCGCGTTCGCGGCAGCTGGAGGAGATCGAGGATCGGAAGCGGGCGCTCGAGGCGGCGCAGGCGGCCCTCGACCAGCAGGCCCGCCTCGGTTCGTCAGGCACCAGCCTCGACGACTGGCACGTCGGCCTCTCCTCGGCGGCGAGCACCCTCGCGAAGCTCTTCGGGCGCTAGCCCGCGCCGCGGCTGGCGTCGAGCGCGGCCCCTGGCTTCTCGCCGCCGCGAACGTGGTACGATCGGACATTGGCCCTGTGGTCCCGCGGGTTGACGGCGCCGCCCCTCGCGCCTCACGCGCAGCGGACGGCCGCCCCGTGAAGGGAGGCTTCCATGCGTCGCGCACTGCGGATCGTGCTCGCGGTCGTCGTCCTGCTGGTCGTCCTGGCGCTCGCCGCGCCGTTCCTGATTTCGGTCAACCAGTTCCGCCCGACGATCGAAGAGCAGGCGTCGGCGGCCCTCGGGCGGTCGGTCAGGGTCGGGAACCTCAGCCTGTCGATCTTCGAAGGCTCGCTGTCGGCCGAGCAGCTCTCGATCGGCGACGACCCGGCCTTCGGCACCAGTCCCTTCCTGACGGCCGCGCGCCTGCAGGTGGGCGTCAAGCTCCTGCCGCTGCTGCTGTCGCGGACGCTGACCATCACCGGCGTGACGATCGACCAGCCGCAGGTGACGCTGCTCCGGAACCCGGCCGGCCGCTGGAACTTCTCCTCGCTCGGCGGCCGTTCGGCCTCGTCCTCGCCGGGCGGCGCCGCCGGCCTCACGGTCGGCTCGATCGTGCTCGCAAACGGCCGGCTGGTCGTCGGCCGGACCGACTCGCCCGGCCGGAGCGTGTACGACAAGGTGCGGATCGAGGCGAAGGACGTGTCGCTGACCTCCAGCTTCCCGGTCACCCTCTCGGCCGGCCTGCCCGCGGGCGGCACGCTCGCGCTCGACGGCCGCGTCGGCCCGCTCGACGCCACCGACGCGTCGCTCACGCCGGTCGAGGCGAAGCTGACGATCACGGGCCTCGACCTGGCGTCCACCGGCTTCCTCGACCCGTCGGCCGGCCTCGGCGGCGTGCTCGACGTCGAGGGCACGCTCTCGTCGAAGGGCGGCGTCGCCGAGACCAGGGGCACCGCGAAGCTGACGAAGGCGATGCTGGTGGCGGGCGGCTCCCCCTCGACCGTCCCGGTCGCCGTCGCGTTCGACACCCGCTACAACTTGCCGCAGAACACCGGCGTCCTGGCGCCTTCGACGATCACGATCGGCGGGGCGACGGCGCGCCTGGACGGCACCTACGATCGGACGGGGCAGGAAACGGCCGTGCAACTCGCCGTTCGCGGGCAGGGGATGCCAGCGAAGGACCTGGAGGCGTTCCTGCCGGCGGTGGGCCTGCGCCTGCCGAGCGGCACCTCGCTGCAAGCGGGCACGCTCGACGCCGATCTGCGGCTCACCGGGCCGGTCAACCACCTGGTGACCTCGGGCAGCGTCGGGCTGTTCAACGGCGTGCTGGCCGGGTTCGACCTGGGGTCCAGGCTGAAGGCCGTTGCCGCCCTGGCCGGCGTCAGCACCGGGAAGAACCTCGACATCGAGAAGCTCACCGCCGACCTGCGCGTCGCCCCGAACGGCATCCAGGCCAGCAACCTCCTGGCCATTGTCCCCAAGCTCGGCAGGCTCGCCGGCATGGGCACGATCGACGCGCGCAACGCCCTGGACTTCAAGATGGCCGCCACGCTCTCCTCGTCACAGCCGGGGGCGGCTCCCGCGCCGGCCCAGCAGGCGGCGCCCCCGCCGGCCCAGGGCGGCCTGGCGGGGCTCTTCGGGCGGGTCCAGCAGGTCACCCAGGCCGCCCGCGCCGTCACCGGCGGCTGCGGCGGAGGCAGCGGCCTGACCGTGCCGTTCCAGGTCAAGGGCACGATGGCCGACCCGAAGTTCATCCCGGACGTGGGCGGCCTGGCCGCGGGGCTGCTGAAGTCGAAGCTGGGGTGTTTCTAAGGCCCGCCCTCGGCTGAGTGCGGGCAGGCAGGCGGGCGCCGGTCGCGGCGCCCGCCGCCGGAACGCTTCGAAGCGATCGTCTACCGCCCGAGCACCTGGAGCGCGCGCAGCAGCTGCGTGTCGTGGCTCGCCTGGAGCTGCTCGGCCGTCATGCCGGCCTCCTCCTCGGGCAGCAGCGGGATCGTGTCGTCGGGCAGGGCGACGACCACCTCGGGCACGATCCCCTTGTGCCAGATGACGTGACCCGCCGGTGTCAGCCACTCCTCGATGGCCAGCAGCAGCGCCGACCCGTCGGCCAGCGGGAACTGGCTGAGCACCGTGCCGGTGCCGATCGTCGTCTGGCCCACCAGTTCCGCCCGGTGCGCGTCGTTGATCGCGCCGGCCGTGATCTCGGCGGCGCTGGCGGTGCCGCCGTTGATGAGGACGACGAGCGGGATGCCGGTGGCGACGCCGCCGGGCTTGACCGGCACCGGCGTGATCTTGCCCCGCGAATCCTTGGTCAGCAGCACGTTGCCGCCCGACAGGAACTGGCTCGAGGCGCCGATGGCCTCCTCGAGCAGGCCGCCGGGATTGTTGCGCAGGTCGAGGACGACCGCCCCGATCCCCTCGCGGCGGATGTCGTCGAGGGCCTTGCGCAGGTCGGACGTCACCCCCTTGCCGAAGGTGCTGATGCGCACGTGCGCGACGTTCGTGCCCGGCAGGCGGTGCCAGCTGACGTCGTGGATGGTGATCGAGGCGCGCTCGAGCGTGAGCGTCCGCGTGCGGCCCGAGCCCACGTCGAGGATCGTCAGCGTCACCGACGTGCCGGCGGGCCCCGAGATCTCGGCGGCCACCTGGTCCACCGTCAGGCCGTTGACCGTGTGGCCGTTGACGTCGAGGATGACGTCGCCGGATCGCAGGCCGGCGCGCTGCGCCGGCGAGCGGTCGAGCGGTGCGACGATCAGCACCCGGCCGTTGCGGACCTGGATCTCCGCGCCGATCCCCTCGAACTTGCTCCGCTGGATCTCGCCGAGCGCCTTGACCATGGACGGGCTCAGGAAGCGGCTGTGCCCCGTGTCGCCGAGCGCGTCCACCATCCCGCTGATGGCGCCGTAGGTCATCGGCCGCGGCTGCACCGCGGCGCGGTCCACGTAGACGGCCTCGATGATGTTCCACGCCTCGGCGATGAGGCGGAAGTTCCTCGGGACGTCGAGCGCGGACAGCCCGCCGGCGGCGATCCGATCCACGGCGACGCCGCCGACCATGCCGAGGCCGAGCGCGATGACGAGGGCCAGGCTGAACTTCTCGCGGCGCCCGCCGTTGTCGGATGATCTCATCGGGCCACTCCTCTTGGAGCCGCTCAGGCTCCCAGCTCCCGAACGGTGGACAGGTAGGTGATCACGTCCTCGCGGCTCAGCATGCCGACGACGCGGTGGTCGGTGACGACCGGCAGCTGGTTCACGCCGTCGCGGTCCATGAGCTGGAGCGCGTTCCACAGGTCGGTGTCGGGACCCAGGCTCTTGAGCGAGGCGAGGGGCAGCATCACCTGCGCCGCCGTCGTCCCGGCCCAGTGCTCGCGCCCGACCTCCCTGATCCGGTGCACGGTCATCAGGCCCAGCGTCTCGCTGCCGCGGTTGACGAGGAAGCAGCGCCGGCCGCTGGAGAGGATGTGGTCGTCCACCAACTGCTGCAGCGTCAGGTCCACCGGCACCGCCGGGCAGGACGTGCTCATCGCCTGCGCGACCGTGTGCCCGGAGAGCGCGCCCTGGAAGGCCGTCTGCTGGATCTGCGCGGACGCCGACCCGTCGAGGAACCAGCCGATGAAGGCGATCCAGAGCCCGCCCACGAAGTTGCCCACGAGCACCTGCCAGGCGCCGACCAGGATGAACAGGAAGCCGAAGAACCGCCCCACATTGGCCGCCGTGATGGTCGCGCGGCGCAGGTTGCCGGTCACGGCCCACACGGCCGCCCTGAACACGCGGCCGCCGTCGAGAGGAAACCCCGGGATCAGGTTGAAGAACGCCAGCGCGAAATTGATGTAGGCGAGGTACTTCGCCATCCCGAACAGCGGCTCGACCCCGGCCACCGCGGGCTTCAGCACGGCGAACAGCCCCGCCAGCGCGAAGCTCACGGCCGGCCCGGCCAGGGCGATGAAGAACTCGGAGACCGCGCTCGGCGGTTCGGAGGCGATCTGGGCGACGCCGCCGAAGATGAACAGCGTGATGCTGCGGACCGGGATCTTGTAGCGCAGCGCGACGACCGAGTGCCCCAACTCGTGCAGCAGCACGCTCGCGAAGAAGAGGATGGTCGTGGCCGCGCCGGTCACCCAGTAGAGCCACGCTGGCCATCCCTTGAACTCGGCCGGAAAGTAGCTCCCCGCCAGCATCCAGGTGAACAGCGCGAACACGAGGAACCAGGAGTAATCGAGCCCTACTGGGATCCCGTAGATCCTGCCGATCGGAATGGCCTGCCGGGTCATCGTCGCCTCCTTCGCCGCCGGACGCGGCGCCGCATCCCGTCCACCCTGCACGATGCCGTGATTATAGCCGCTGGCGTTCGATTGCGGGCTTGCCTTGTGAAGGGGATGCGTCCCGTGGGGATCGCGTCAGACCGGGCCCGGCGCGCAACTGGCAGGCCGGCCGCCGTTGGGCGCCGACCTGCCAGGAAGGCTCGGGCTGAGGGCCCGACCGGCCTTCCGCGCTGCCGCCTACAGGTTCGGGTGCAGGTGCAGCGTCTTGCCAGCCTGGACGTAGACGTTCTGCGAGAAGACGACGCGCCCGTTCTC
>JAJXZZ010000207.1 GCA_021779795.1 Acidobacteriota bacterium
CGGGCCCGCGGCCGGCAGCGGTGTCGGCCCGCGCGCGCGGCGCGCGGGACCGCCGCCCCCAACGGAGGTAGCGTGAGCAGGCGAGTCGTCATCACGGGCATCGGCCTCGTCTCGTCGGTCGGGATCGGGACCGAGGCCTGCTGGCGGAACCTGGTGGAGGGCCGCAGCGGCGTCGCGCGCGTCACCCACTTCGACGTGACCGGCTTCGACGCGCAGATCGCCGGCGAGGTGAAGGGGTTCGACCCCCTGCAGTTCGTGGACCGGAAAGACGTCAAGAAGATGGACGTCTTCATCCAGTACGCGATCGCGGCGTCGGAGTTCGCCGTCGCGGATTCGGGCCTCGGGATCGGGCCCGCCAACGCCGCCCGGGTCGGCGTGTTCATCGCCTCGGGCATCGGCGGGTTCGCCACCATCGAGCGGGAGCACACCAAGCTCATGGAGGGCGGGCCGGGCCGGATCTCCCCGTTCTTCATCCCCGCGTCGATCGTCAACCTCGCCGCCGGCCACGTGTCGATCCGCTCGGGCGCCAAGGGGCCGAACCTGGCCACCTGCACCGCCTGCTCGGCCTCGGCCCACGCGATCGGCGAGGCGTGCGAGATCATCCGCCGCGGCGCCGCCGACGCGATGATTGCCGGCGGGTCGGAGGCCGCGGTCACGCCGATGGGCGTCGGCGGGTTCGCCGCCATGCGCGCCCTCTCGACCCGGAACGACGCGCCCGAGAAGGCCAGCCGGCCGTTCGACGCCGAGCGCGACGGGTTCGTGATCGGCGAGGGCTCCGGCGTGCTGATGCTCGAGGAGCTCGGCGGCGCGCTCGCGCGCGGCGCCCGCATCTACGCGGAGATCGTCGGCTACGGCGCCTCGGCCGACGCGTTCCACATCACGGCCCCGTGCGAGGACGGCGACGGCGCCGTCCGCGCGATGCAGGCGGCCCTCGGGACGCTCGACCCGTCGGCCATCGACTACATCAACGCGCACGGGACCTCGACGCCCCACAACGACCGGATCGAGACGCTCGCCATCAAGCGGTGCTTCGGCGACCACGCCCGCGCGGTCGCCATCTCGTCCACCAAGTCGATGACGGGGCACGCGCTCGGCGCGGCCGGCGCGATCGAGGGGGGCATCACCGCCCTGGCGATCCACCACCAGGTGATCCCGCCCACGATCAACCTGGAGCACCCCGACCCCGACTGCGATCTCGACTACGTGCCGAACGCCGCCCGCCCGGCGTCGATCACGTACGCGATGTCGAACTCGTTCGGGTTCGGCGGCACCAACGCCGTCCTCGTGCTGAAGCGGTTCGAGCAGTAAGCGCGCGTTCGCGGCCCGCCCGATCGGGCGGGCCTGGCGACCCCGGGCCGCGCGAGGCCGGCGCACGGCGGCCCCTCCCGAGTCGGTGACCCTATGAAGATTGCCGTCTGTCTGAAGCAGGTGCCGTCACGCGACTGGCAGCCCCGCGTCAACGAGGCCAGGACGTGGGTGCGCGACGCGGAGGCGACGTTCGAGATGAACGAGCCCGACGCGTACGCGCTCGAGGAAGGGCTGCGCCTCAAGGAGCGGCACGGCGGAGAGGTCGTCGTCTGCTCGGCCGGCCCGGCCCGGGTGAGCCAGGTCGTGCGCGAGGCCCTCGCCCGCGGCGCCGACCGCGCCATCCACGTCGAGTCCGACGCGCTCGCCGCCGCCGACGGGGCGGCCGTCGCCGGCGCGCTGGCCGACGCGATGGGCGGCGAGGCGTTCGACCTGGTGCTGACCGGCCTGCAGTCCGACGACCAGGGCCTGGCCCAGGTCGGCGTCGCGCTCGCCGAGCGGCTCGGCATGCCGCACGCGACCATCATCATGGAGGTCAAGGTCGAGGACGGCGCCCTGCGCGTCAAGCGCGAGCTCGAGGGCGGCTGGTTCCAGTGGGTGGCGATGCCGCTGCCGGCGGTGCTCACGATCCAGAGCGGGATCAACCAGCTGCGCTACGCGACGCTCAAGGGGATCATGGCCGCCAAGAAGAAGGAGATCCGCAAGGTCGAGGCCGCCGCCTGCGCCTCGCGCCAGCGCATCGTCAACCTCTACGCGCCCCAGAAAACCAAGCAGACGACGATGATCGGCGGCTCGGCGGCCGAGGCGGCCGCGGAGCTGGTGAAGCGGTTGCGCGACGAAGCGAGAGCCATCGACTAGCGACGCCGGCCGTGAGCCGCCGCCCACCGCCGGTCGTCAGCCGGGACGGGTCGCACGTCGCACGTCGCAAGCCGCGAGTCGCAAGCCGGATACCTGGAGAATGCCATGATCCTCGTGATCGCCGAACAGCGTGACGGCCAGTTGAACAAGGCGAGCTGGGAGGTCGTGACCGCGGCCCAGCGCTTGTCGGCCCGGATCGGCGGCGCGCCGGTCAAGGTGGCCGTGCTCGGCGCCGCCGTGACCGCGGCGGCCGGCGAGATGGCCGGCGCCGCCGTGGCCGAGGTGCTCGCCGTCGAGCACCCCGCGCTCGAGCCCTACACCGCCGACGGGTTCGTCGGCGCGCTGGAGCCGCTCGTCGCGAGCCAGGCGCCCGACTACGTGATCGTCGCGCACACCTACCAGGCGCGCGACTTCGTGCCCAAGCTGGCCGCCCGGATCGACGCCGCCCTCATCACCGACGTCGTCGGCCTCGCCGAGGCCGAGGGACGGCCGGCGTTCACCCGCCTCGTCTTCCAGGGCAAGCTGGCGGCCGACGTCCTGCCCGAGGGAAAGCCGCCGTGCCTGGTGACCTGCCAGGCGGGCGCGTTCCCGGCCGACGCGGCGGCGCGCGGCGCGGCGCCGGCGCCGGTGACGACGGTGGCGGCCACGCTCGACCCGGCCTCGATCAGGCAGAAGCCCGAGGCGCCGTTCCGCGAGGCCAGGCAGGCCGTGGACCTGTCGCAGGCGGCCCGGATCGTCGCCGTCGGCCGCGGCATCCGCGAGCAGGACAAGCTGCCGATGGCCGAGGAGCTGGCGAAGCTGCTCGGCGCCGAGCTGGCCGCGTCGCGCCCGATCTGCGACGCCGGCTGGCTGCCGCCCGAGCGCCAGGTCGGCAGCTCCGGGCAGACCGTGGCGCCCAAGCTCTATCTCGCGCTCGGCGTCTCGGGCGCCATCCAGCACGCGGTCGGCATGAAGGCGTCGAAGACGATCGTCGCGATCAACAAGGACGCCGAGGCGCCGATCTTCGAGGTGGCCGACTACGGCATCGTCGGCGACCTGTTCGAGGTCGTGCCCGCCCTCATCAAGGAGCTCCAGAAATCGTGATTTCGGTCGCGGTGCTGGCCCTGCTCGTCGCGGTCTTCGGAGGGCTGTTCGCCATCCAGGTGTGGGCCCGCCTGCGCCTGGTGCGGCTCGCGCCGGGCGCGTTCGCGGCCGGCCACGAGGCCGAACGCTCGGCCCGCTTCGTGCGCGAGGTCGTCTTCCAGTCGAAGGTCATCGCCGAGAAGCCGGTCGTGGGCCTGGCGCACGCGCTGGTGTTCTGGGGCTTCGTCGCCTTCGCCGGCTACAGCGGCGCCCAGCTGCTCAAGGGGCTGCACGTCGTGGACCTGACGGGAACCCGGGCGTTCCACCTCTACATGGTCGCCCTGGTGCCGTTCGCCCTGGCCGTGATCGCGGGGATCCTGTTCCTGCTGGTGCGGCGCGTGGCCGTCAGGCCCGAGGCCCTGGGGCCGCTGTCGTGGGAGTCGGTCGCCATCGCCCTGTTCATCGCGGCGCTGATGGTGACGTTCCTGCTGGACTTCCGCCTGGCCGGCTGGCCGGCGGCGGTCAACTGGTGGGCGCACATCCTCATCATCCTGGTCTTCCTGGCCATCATTCCCAACTCGAAGCACTTCCACCTGGTGCTCGCGCCGGCGACCGTCTTCCTGAAGTCGACGGTCCTCGGCGACGTGCGCAACCTCGATTTCGAGAAGGAGGAAGTCGGCATCGAGACGCTTGCCGGCCTCGAGAAGAAGCAGGTGCTCGACGCCTTCACCTGCGTCGAGTGCGGCCGGTGCCAGATGAACTGCCCGGCCTACGGCACGGACAAGGCGCTCAACCCGAAGCGGCTGATTCTCCAGAACGAGGAGGCGCTGCTGGCCGGGATGATGGAGGCGAAGCTGGCCGGCGTGTACGACCCCGGCGTGTTGTGGCAGTGCACGACCTGCGGGGCGTGCGAGAACCAGTGCCCGGTCGGCGTCGAGCACCTGCCGCTCATCATCGGGGCGCGTCGCGGCCTGGCCTCGAACGGCGAGGCGCCCGACGCGCTCGGGGCGATGTACAACCACCTCGAGCGGCGCGGCAACATCTGGGGCCTGACCTCCGACGTCCGGCAGAAGTTCGTCGAGTCGGCCGGGTTCGAGACGTTCGACGCCTCGCGGCACGACTACCTGCTGTGGCTGGGCTGCGCGGGGTCGTACGAGGCCGACTTCCAGAAGTCGCTGCGGGCGCTCGCCGAGATCCTGCGCGCGCGGGGCGTCACCTTCGGCGTTCTCGCGAAGGAGCGGTGCACGGGCGACGCGGCCAAGCGCACCGGCAACGAATACCTGTTCCAGGAGCTGGCGACGGCGAACATCGCCGACTTCGAGGCCGCCGGGGTGAAGAAGATCCTCACCTCGTGCCCGCACTGCCTGAAGACGATCGGCGAGGACTACCGGGCCTTCGGCTTCATCGTCGAGATCGAGCACTCCGCGGTGCTCGTGTCGAGGCTGGTCGGCGACGGGCGGGCCGCGCCGCCCGACGTGGTGACGCTGCACGACGCCTGCTACCTGGCGCGGTACGCCGGCCGCACCGAGGAGCCGCGCGACCTGCTGGCCCGCGTCGGCGCGGTGGTGAAGGACCCGGTGCGGTCGCACCACAACCCGTTCTGCTGCGGCGCCGGCGGCGGCCTGCTGTTCGAGGAGCACGAGGAGGGGACGCGCATCAGCCAGCGGCGCTTCGAGCAGCTGCAGGCCACGGGCGCGCCGACCATCGTCACCGCCTGCCCGTTCTGCTCGATCATGCTCAAGGGCGCGCAGGCGAGCGCCAACGCGGCCACCGAGGTCGTCGACCTGATGACCTACGTGGACGGCCGGCTGAAGGCGGCGTCGGCCCGGGCGGCATCGCCCGGCTGGCCGGCCGCGGGGCAGCGGCAGCCGTGAACGACGCCGGCTGGCGGGCGTCGCGCCTCAAGCGAGTCGAGGCCGCGGCCCTCGCCGCCGCCGGCTACCCGCTGGTCGCCGCCCTCGGCCGCACGTTCCGCTGGCGCGAGGAAGGCGTCGATCACCTCGCGGCCGTGGCGGCGTCCGGCCGCCAGCCGATCCTGGCGCTCTGGCACGGCCGCATCCTGCCCGCCACCCTCTACTTCCGCGACCGCGGCGTCGTGGCCGTCACGAGCCTGAACTTCGACGGCGAGTGGATCGCCCGCCTGATGCGGCGGTTCGGCTACCTGCAGGCGCGCGGGTCCACCTCGCGGGGCGGCGCGCGCGCGCTGCTGCAGCTCAGCCGGGACCTGGCCGGGGGGCATCCCGCGGCCTTCACCGTGGACGGCCCGCGCGGGCCGGCTTACCGGGCGCAGCCGGGCGCGGTGTGGCTGGCGAAGGTCACCGGCAGCCCGATCGTCCCGTTCCACGCCGAGGCGAGCCGCTGCTGGACGCTGCGGAGCTGGGACCGCGGGCAGATCCCGAAGCCGTGGAGCACGGTGGCGATGGTCGTCGGCGCGCCGATCGACGTGCCGGCCGACGCCGACGACGCGGCGCTGGAGTCCACGCGCCTCGAACTCGAGCGGAGCCTGGGTGACCTGCAGCGCCGCGCTGTACTCCGATGCAGGGAGTCCCCGTAGGGGTGCCCGAGACGGAGCGGAAACCGGCCGCCGGCACGGCGCATCGCTCGATCCGGCGACGGTGCGATGTCGTGGAGCCAGGCGCGTGCGATCGTCGGCCCGCACGGTCTCCCGCCGCCCGTTGGGGGTACACTCGAAAAGGCCTCTTCGTAGGAACCGCGCCGAGAGATACGCGCCGCCTCTCAGGCCTTCGCGCTGAACTGGCGTTCTATGACCCGTGTGAACCGGCAGCCGGCGTACGGGATCCTGCTGGCGATCGTCGCGGTGGTGATCCTCGTCACCGGGTACCTGCTGAAACCGCAGCGGTCGCCACGTGAGTCGAGCACGCCCGCCGCCTCCGG
>JAJXZZ010000208.1:0-2988 GCA_021779795.1 Acidobacteriota bacterium
ACGCGCGTGATGGAGACCGGGCGATGACTGCACCTTCCGAACAGTGGCGGACCGTCAAGACGTACGACGACATCCTCTTCTCCAAGACCGATGACGGCATCGCCAAGATCGTCATCAACCGGCCCGGGCGCCGCAACGCGTTCCGGCCGAAGACCGTCGTCGAGCTGATCGACGCGTTCACCGCGTGCCGCGAGGACCCGTCGGTCGGCGTCGTGATCCTGGCCGGCGCCGGCGACAAGGCGTTCTGCTCGGGCGGCGACCAGAAGATCCGCGGCGACCAGGGCTACGTGGACGAGGGGGGCGTGCCGCGGCTCAACGTGCTCGATCTCCAGAAGCTGATTCGCGGCCTGCCCAAGCCGGTCATCGCGATGGTGGCGGGCTACGCCATCGGCGGCGGCCACGTGCTGCACGTCGTGTGCGACCTGACGATTGCCGCCGACAACGCCGTCTTCGGCCAGACCGGCCCGAAGGTCGGCTCGTTCGACGGCGGCCTCGGGTCGAGCTACCTGGCGCGGATCGTGGGGCAGAAGAAGGCGCGCGAGATCTGGTACTTGTGCCGGCAGTACACCGCGCAGCAGGCGCTCGACATGGGGCTCGTCAACGCCGTCGTGCCGCTCGCCGACCTCGAGACGGTGACGCTCGAGTGGGCGCGCGAGATGCTGGCGCACTCGCCGCTGGCGCTCCGGTGCCTGAAGGCGGCGCTCAACGCCGACTGCGACGGGCAGATGGGCCTGCTCGATCTCGCGGGCAATGCCACGCTGCTCTATTACATGAGCGAGGAGGCGCAGGAGGGGAAGAAGGCGTACCTCGAGAAGCGGAAGCCGAACTTCAAGAAGTTCCCGAGGCTTCCGTGACCGGAGGCGCCGCATCCCCCTGGCTGCTGGCCGCCCGCCCCAAGACGCTGGCGGCCAGCCTCGCGCCCGTGATGCTCGGCACGGCCATGGCCGCGGCCTTCTCGCCGCGCCCCATCTCGCTCGGGCTGGCGGCGCTGGCGCTGGCCTCGTCGCTCTGCATCCAGATCGGCACCAATCTCGTCAACGACGCCGCCGACTTCAAGAAGGGGGCCGACACCGCCGCGCGGATCGGGCCGGTGCGCGTCACGCAGAGCGGCCTGCTGCACGCCCGCCACGTGATGTGGGGCGCCGCGGCGTTCTTCGCGCTCGCCGTGCTGCTCGGCATCCCGCTCGTCCTCGCCGGCGGCGTGCCGATCGTCGTCATCGGCCTGCTGTCGATCGTCGCGGGCTACGCCTACACCACCGGGCCGTTCCCGCTCGCCTACCTCGGCCTCGGCGAGGTGTTCGTCCTGCTGTTCTACGGGTTCGCGGCCGTGAAGGGGATGGCCTACGTGCTGACCGGCACCGGGCTCTGGCCGTGGGCCGACGTGGCGGCGCTGCAGGTCGGCCTGCAGAGCTCGGCGCTGCTGGCCGTCAACAACACGCGCGACGTCGAGGGGGACGTGCTGGCGGGGAAGCGCACGCTCTCGGTCAGGTGTGGCGTCCGGTTCGCCCGCGTCGAGATCGCCGCGCTCGTGGCCGCGCCGTACCTGCTGGGGATCGCCTGGGCCGCGGCCGGCCGCCCGTGGGCCGCCGCGCTGCCGCTGCTCACGCTGCCGATCGCCGCGCGGCTGGTCCGCGGCGTCTGGAACGAGCCGCCCAGCCGGAAGTACAACCTCTTCCTGGCGCAGACCGCGCTGCTGCAGGTCGTCTTCTGCCTGCTGGCCGCCATCGGCCTGGTGACCCGATGAACGGCGCGTTCTACTACGACCCGGGCGCGCCGCCGGTGGACTGGGAGAGCCGCGAGACGCTGGTCCTGGTCAACCCGGAGTGGCTGCGGCGGCGTGGCGGCAGCCTCGACCAGTTCGCGCGCCGGCTGCCCGCGCTCGAGGGCCACGTCTGGGTTTCGACCTCGGGCACGAGCGGCGACGCGCCGGGCCGGGCGCGCTGGATCGCGCTGTCGCGCGAGGCGTTTCTCGCCTCGGCGCGCGCGGTCAACGCGCATCTCGGCGCGACGCGCGCCGACGCCTGGGCGCACGCGCTGCCGACCTTCCACGTCGGCGGCCTCGGGATCCTGGCGAGGGCCTGGCTGTCTGGCGCGGCCGTCGCGCCGGCGGTGGCGGGGAAGTGGGACGCGCGGCGGTTCCACGAGGTGGCGACGACGGCGCGGGCCACGCTGTCGGCGCTCGTGCCGTCGCAGGTCCACGATCTCGTGGCCGCGGGCCTGGCCTCGCCCCCGTCGATGCGCGCGATCGTCGTCGGCGGCGCGCGGATGGACGTGGCCCTCTACGAGCGGGCGCGCGAACTGGGCTGGCCGTGCCTGACGAGCTACGGCCTCACCGAGACCTGCTCGCAGGTGGCCACGGCCGCCCTGTCGTCGCTCGCCGGCACGGCCTATCCCGCCGTCATGCCGGTGCTCGGCCACGCCGAGATCCGCGCGGCCGACCAGGGGCGGCTGGCCGTGCGCGCCGCGTCGCTGCTGACCTGCGCGGCCGACATCGACGGCGACGACGTCCGCGTGTGGGACCCGAAGGAGGACGGCTGGCTGCGGACCGAGGACGCGGGCCGCGTGACCGGCGGCGGCGTCGAGGTCTTCGGGCGGCTGTCGGAGTCGGTGAAGGTGCTGGGCGAGATCGTGTCGCTGCCGCACGTCGAGGAGCAGGCCTGGCGCTGGGCGTTCGAGGCGGGCCTGGCCGCGCTGCCCGGCTTCGACCTGGCCGTGGCCGCGCCGCCGCACCCGCGCCTCGGGCACGAGGTCGTGCTGGCCGTCGCCGCGACCCCGCCGTTCGACGCCGGGCGCCGCGCCGCGATCGAGGCTTCGCTCGACGCCTTCGGCCGCGAGCGCCTGATGGCGTTCGAGCGCGTCCGGCGCGTCGCGTGGGTCGAGGCGATCCCGCGGACGCCGCTCGGCAAGTGCCGCCGCGCGCTACTCGGCCGCCAGGTGGGCGAGCAGGCGGGCGCGGATCGCTGAGGGGATCGGGATCTTGGTCCAGGC
>JAJXZZ010000208.1:2998-6087 GCA_021779795.1 Acidobacteriota bacterium
AGGCCTTCGGGTCGGCGAACGCCTTCACGATGCGGGCCTCGGCGCAGAGGGCCGGCGGATCCGCCGACGGGTCGAGGAACCGGGTCCGCACCTCGAACGACGACTCGCCGACCTTCGCGACGGCCAACTCCACGTCGTACCGGTGCCCGGGGCGCATCGGGCGGTGGAAGGTGGCCTCGGCGTGCTTGATGGGCGCGACGAACGCCTCGCTCTCGAACCAGTCCTCCCACCGATCGACCAGCTCCGCCGCGACGAAGTCCTCGAACACGCGGTGCGCGAGCGCCTGCACGCGGCCGTAGAACAGGACGCCGCGGGCGTCGGCCTCGTCGAACCGGATCGTGACGGTGCGTCGGAACATGGTGCCGTGCCCTCCCGCGGCGATCTTCTCACAGTCTCCGCGCCGCGCGAAGGCGCCGGGCGGCGCGCGAAGTGATAGGATTCGCCGAACGTCATCCCGAGGATCGCATGATCAAGGCGCGGTGGTTCGTCGTGGCGCTGGCGGCGCTCCTGGTGCGCGTCCCGGGAGCCGACGCCGCCGACTGGCTTCGGATGCGGACGCCGCACTTCACGGTGGAGGGCGACGTCTCGAACGCCGAGCTGCACGAGGTCGCGCTCCGGTTCGAGCAGTTCCGCGAGGTGCTGGGGCAGATCCTGCCGGGCGCGAGGCTCGTCACGCGGACGCCGGTCACGGTGGTCGTCTTCGCCTACGACCGCGAGTTCAAGGCGGTCCAGCCGCTCTACCAGGGCAAGCCGATCGACTCCGACGGGTACGCGATCGTCACGCCGTTCGGGACGTCGATCGCGATCAGCCTGCAGAAGCGCGAGGCGGCGTACCCGCTCATCTACCACGAGTACGGGCACCTGCTGATCTCGGACGCCGTGCCGATGGCCCCGGTCTGGGTGCAGGAGGGGCTGGCGGAGTACTACAAGACCTTCACGCTCTCGGCCGATCGGAAGAGCGCCGTCGTCGGGAGGCCGGTCAGCCCCGGGGAGCTGAACCTGCTGCGCGGCCGGCGCCTGCTGCCGCTGCCGGAGCTCCTGGCGGCGGACCACGACTCGAAGATGTACAACGTCGGCACCGACCGCCAGCGCTTCTACGCCGAGTGCTGGCTGCTCGTGCACTACCTGCAGCTGGGCAGCAAGGCGCGGGCGGGGCAATTCGGCGCCTACCTGAGCAGCGTGGCGCGCGGCGTGCCGCCGCAGACGGCGCTGGCGCAGACGATCCCCGACATCGGCAAGCTCGAGAGCGAGCTGTCGGACTACCTGTATCGGCTGGATGCCGGGGCCATGACGCTTCGCTTCACCTCGAAGGCGGATCGGCTGGTGACCGACGCGACTTACCAGTCGGCCGCGATGACGCGGGCCGAGGCCGAGGCGAGCGTCGGCCGCCTGCTGGCCGAGCAGCAGCGCTTCGCCGAGGCCGCGCCGCGGCTGGCGGCGGCCTTGACGCTCGATCCCGAGTCGGGCCCGGCGCGCGTGGGGCTGGGCCTCATCGACCTCATGCAGGAGCGGCCGCTCGACGCGCTTCCGCGCCTGCGGGAGGGGGCCGGCCGCGCCGGTTCCGACGCCCTCGCGCACTTCCTCCTGGGGCTGGCGGCGCTCCGCTGCAAGTCCCCGGAATGCACGAAGCAACCCGGCTTGCCCGAGACCGACCGCGCCGAGTTCGGCCGCGCCGTCGGCCTGACGCCCGAGTTCCCCGACGCGCTGTCGTACCTGGGATTCAGCGAGCTGGCGACCGACGGCGACATCACGGCGGCGCAACAACACCTCGAGGCGGCCATCGGCTTTCTGCCGGGCCGCGAGGACTACCGCGTGAATCTCGCCCAGGTCTTCATGCGGCAGCGGGAGTTCGCCAGGGCCCAGGCGCTGCTGGGCCCGGTGGCGGCCGCGTCGCCGACGCCCGAGTTCAAGGCGGCCGCGCGGGAGCTGCTCGGGCAGCTGGCCGGGATGAAGAACGCGGAGCTGGCCCTGGAGCGGGCGCGCCAGTCGATCCCCACCGGCCCCTCTCCCGGCGCCGGGACGCCGCCCGGCGACGCCCCGTCGGGGCCGCCGCGCACCACGTTCATCTACCGGAAGACCGGCGAGCACGAGCGGCGGGTGGAGGGCATCCTGTCGGCGATCCAGTGCGCGCGCGGCGCCATCGTCGTCGCCATCCGGGACGGCGCGGCGACGCGCCGGTTCTTCGCGCCCGCCCTCGACCAGATCGACTTCATCACGTACCGTGACGATCTGAGCGGCAGCGTCTCGTGCGGACCCCAGGCCGGGGCGATGCGCGTGTACCTGACGTCGCGCGCGCCGGCGCCGGGCGAGCCCGCGCTGCCGGCGGGAACCGAGGGGCGGGTGGTGGCGATCGAGTACCTGCCGAAGGACAAGTAGCGGGCGGCGCGGGCGCCCGCCGCGCCTACCGCGTGGCCAGGCTGCGGATCAGCGTCAGCATCATGTCGATGGCGACCGCGTTGTGGCCGCCGCGCGGGATGATGATGTCGGCGTAGCGCTTGGTCGGCTCGACGAACTCCAGGTGCATCGGCTTGACGGTGCTCAGGTACTGCTCGATCACCGACTCCATCGTCCGGCCGCGCTCGGCCACGTCGCGCTGGAGCCGCCGGATGAAGCGCGTGTCGTCGTCGGTGTCCACGAACACCTTGACGTCCATCGTGTCGCGCAGGGCGGCGTCGGCGAAGATCAGGATCCCCTCGACGATGACGATCTGGCGCGGGTGGACGGTGTCGGTCGCGTGCCGCCGGGCGTGGCGCGCGAAGTCGTAGGCCGGCAGCTCCACGGGCCGGCCGGCCCGCAGGTCGCCGATGTGGCGCACCAGCAGGTCGGTCTCGAGCGCGTCGGGGTGGTCGTAGTTGAGCGCGGCCCGCTCCTCGAGGCGCAGCTCGGGGTGGTCGTGGTAGTAGCGGTCGTGCTCGAGCACGATGACGTGATCGTCGCCCATGCTCTCGACGATCCGCCGGACCACCGTCGTCTTGCCCGACCCCGACCCGCCCGCGACGCCAATCACCACCGGCACGCCGTTCATGAGTCCTCCTGGGGACAAGGGCAGCGGAAACGGTAGTGGTCACTAGCCACTAGCCACTAGCCAC
>JAJXZZ010000209.1 GCA_021779795.1 Acidobacteriota bacterium
CGCCTACAACCCGACGTACGACTGCCCGTACCCGCCCAAAGAGAACAGGTTGGCGGTGGCGATCAGGGCGGGGGAAATGGTCAAGAGGGCGGAGTGAAGAGTAGTGGCTAGTGGCCACTAGCCACTACTCTGTCGGTCCTCGTCCCTATCCCCTGGTCTTCGCAATCTCCTCGTACAAATACGCCGACGCGAGGATGCCTCCGTAGAAGTGGTCGAGGTCGAGCTTCTCGTTGGGCGCGTGCGCGTTCTCGTCGGGCGTGCCGAGGCCGAAGAGCACGGTCGGCGCGTTCAGCTCGGTCTGGAAGGTGGCGACGATCGGGATCGAGCCCCCCTCGCGGGTGTAGACCGGGGCGCGGTTGAACCCCAGCTCGATGGCGCGCGCGGCGGCCTGCACGTAGGGGTTGTCGAGGCCGGTCATCCACGGCTTGCCGCCGTGCATGCGCGTCACCTTCAAGTCCACCGACTTCGGCGCCACCTTCTTCACGTACGCCTCGAAGAGGCCGGCGATCTTGTCGGGATCCTGGTCGGGCACCAGGCGCATGCTGATCTTGGCCATCGCCGTGGCGGGGATGACGGTCTTCGACCCCTCGCCGGTGAATCCGCTCAGCAGGCCGTTGACCTCGAAAGTCGGCCGGGCCCAGGTCCGCTCGAGCGTGGAGTACCCGGTCTCGCCGTGCAGCCTCGGCGCGCCGAGGTTCTTGCGGTACTGCTTCTCGTTGAACGGCAGGCGCTTGAACTCCTCGCGTTCCCGCTCGGTCAGCTCGCGCACGTCGTCGTAGAAGCCGGGGATCTTCACGTGGCCGCCGCGGTCCTTCATCTGCGCGAGCATCTGCGCGAGGACGAACGCCGGGTTGGCGACGGCGCCGCCGAACGAACCGGAGTGGAGGTCGGTGGTCGATCCGCGCAGGTCGATCTGGAAGTACGAGAGGCCGCGCAGGCCGTAGCAGATCGACGGCACCCCCTTCTCGAACATCGGCGAGTCCGACACTACGACGACGTCGCAGGCGAGCTCGGCCTTGTGGTCGCGGATGAACTGGTCGAGGTTCGGGCTGCCGATCTCCTCCTCGCCCTCGAGGATGACGCGCGCGTTGATGGGCAGCGTGCCGGTCTTCGAGAGGTGCGCCTCGAGCGCCTTGAGGTGGACGAACAGCTGCCCCTTGTCGTCGGTCGCGCCGCGGGCGAACAGCTCGTTGTCGCGGACGGTCGCCTCGAAGGGCGGCGACACCCACTGGTCCAGCGGATCCACCGGCTGCACGTCGTAGTGGCCGTAGAAGAGCACGGTCGGGGCGCCGGGCGCGTTCAGCCAGTCGCCGTAGACGACCGGGTGGCCCGGCGTGTCGATGACGCGCACGTTCTGGAGGCCGACGGCCGTCATGTGGTCGGCCAGCCACCCGGCGCACGCGCGCGTGTCGGCGGCGTGCTCGGGCAGCGCGCTCACGCTCGGGATGGCGATGAAGCGGGTCAGCTCGTCGAGGTAGCGGCTGCGGCTGGTCAGGATCGAATCGACAACGGCTGGGTTCATGGTGTGGCTCCTCGCGCAATACGTACTCTGATAGTCTACCCCGCCTGCCAGCGGATCACGGTCCGCAGGCGGGAGGCAGGACAGCTGGCAGCGGGCAGGGAAGCAGGCCGAGGGCCTCGGCAAGCGTGTCAGGCGTGGTCCGGCCGTCAGCCGTCAGCCCGGCGTGAGATGTCCGCTCGCGCGAGATGGCGCTGCAGGCACTGCCGTTCACTTCGTACTTCAGACTTCGTACTTCGCCAGATCGCACGATCGCACGATTCTGAAATCGTCCCTCAGTCCTCGGTCCAGTACTTCGAGTACTCCTCGATGAAGGTCAGCGTCTCGAGCGACTTCATCCGGTCGATGAACAGCACGCCGTCGAGGTGGTCGATCTCGTGCTGCGCCACGCGCGCGGGGAACCCCTCGAGGTCGAACTCCACGCGGTTGCCGCGCCGGTCGAGGGCGCGCACCTGGACCTGGTCGGGCCGGACGACGCGCCCGCGGAGCCCCGGGAGGCTGAGGCAGCCCTCCCAGTCCTCGGCCGTGGTCTTGCCGATCGGCGTCACCTCGGGGTTGATCACCGGCAGGACGCGGATGTCGTGGGTCCTGCCCTCGCCCTCGTCGATGCCGATGATGGCGAGCCGGACGCCCTCGTGCACCTGCGGCGCCGCCAGGCCGATCCCCTCGTACTCGCGCATCGTCTCGATCATGTCGTCGACGAGCTTCTGGAACGCGGGCGACTTGATCTCCGCCGGCTCGACCTTCCGGGCCGCCTTCCGCAGCACGGGGTGCCCCATGCGGGCGACTTTCAGTATCGACATAGGACCATTATAGGGTCGGAAAACCGAACTCCTCGACCAGCGCGGCGGCCGCCGCCTCGGCCACCATCGCCTCGATCGGCAGGCGGCTCTCGGCCTCATCGACCGCCTCGCGCGCGGCTCGCGTGGCCGGGTGCTTCGGCGTGAACAACTGGCAGCAGTCCTGGTCGGGCTCGATCGAGATCTCGAACGTCCCGAGGCGCGAGGCCTCGGCCACGATCTCCTCCTTGTCCATGCCGACGAGCGGGCGCAGGATCGGCAGGTCCGTGGCCGACCCGATGATCGACAGGTTCTCGAGCGTCTGCGAAGCGACCTGGCCGATCACCTCGCCGGTGACCAGCGCGCGCGCGCCGTGCCGCCTGGCGATCCGGTCGGCGATGCGCACCATCAGCCGGCGGTAGAGCACGACGCGCAGCGGCGCCGGCGCCGACAGCACCACCTGGCGCTGCAGCTCGCCGAAGGCGACGAGGAACAGCTTCGAGCGCTGCTGGTAGCGCGTGAGGACCTGGGCCAGCTCGCGCACCTTCTCCTGGGAGGCGCGCGAGAGGAACGGGTAGCTGTGGAAGTGCACCAGGTGGACGACGCAGCCGCGCTTCATCATCCGCCAGGCCGCCACCGGCGAGTCGATGCCGCCCGACAGCAGGCAGGCCACCTTCCCGCTCGACCCCGTCGGCAGGCCGCCGGGCCCGCGATCCTTGCCGAAGGTGTAGAACGCCTCGGTGGCCAACATCTCGACCGACACGGTCATCGCCGGGCGGTCCAGGTCCACCTTCCAGCCCTTCGCCAGCTTGATCCGCCCCCCGATCTCGCGCTCGATCTCGGGCGACCGCATCGGGAACCGCTTGTCGGCGCGCTTGACCGACACGCGGAACGACGGCGTCTCCATCTCCCCGAGGTCCCGCAGGATCGCCGCCGAGATCTCCTCGAGGTCGAGCTTCGCGCGCCCGGCCCGGCCGAAGTTGGCGATGCCGAACACGCGCGACAGCCGCTCGCGCACCTGCTCGTAGCCGGCCGACGGCCCCAGCACGACCTCGACGCGCCCGGCCAGCGGCCGCACGGCCCTGACGTCGAGATCGGACGTGGCCCGCCGCACGTTGTTCACGAGGCGCGAGATGAACCACGGCCGGTTCTTCCCCTTGAGCGCGATCTCCTGGTAGTGGACGACGATGGATTCCATGGGATGGCTTTCGGCTCTCGACGGTCGGATTGCAGTCAGCGGTCGGCGGACCACGCTTGGCGGCCGGGACGCGCTTCAGCTGGCAGCGGATCGGAAGATCCGCTGTCAGCCACCCCGAGACCCGGCGTCCTTCCGTGATCCGCTGCCTGCTGAATCAGCTCCGCGGCGCGGTGGCCGCTCATCACCGCTCCCTCTATCGTCGCAGGGAGGCCCGTTTCGGTCCAGTCTCCGGCCAGCAGCAGCCCTGCCACGCCCGTGCGCGCGTCCGGCCGGGCCGGCTGCCCCGGCGCCAGCGAGAAGGTGGCGCGCCGCTCGCGCACGACCAGGCTCCGGAGGAGGCGCGCCGAGCGGACGGCCGGGAGGGCGGCGGCCAGCTCGTCGAACGCGGTCTCGGCAAGCATCTCGTTCGACGCGGTCACGACGCTCGCGGCGCCGCTCGACACGAACGACAGGTGCGCGGCCGAGTCGCCGAGCACCTGGCGCTTGTCGAACACCCACTGGAACGTCCGGCCCGGCAGGCCGACGAACGGCCCCGGCAGCACCTCCCGGTCGAACCAGAGGTTGACGGTGACGATGGGCGACGCGGCCGCCGACCGGGCCGCCGCGAGAACCGGCGCGAGCGCCGCCGTGTCGCCGGCGACGGCGTCGGCGAGCGCGAACCAGGGCACGGCCAGGATGACGAGGGGCGCGGCCGCCGGTTCGCCGCGGATCTCGATGGCCGCCACGCGTCCGTTCGCGACTCTCACGCGCGCGGGGCTCGACGTGCGCACCTGCCCCCCGCACGACTCGACGAACGCGCGCGCCGGCTCGGCGTACATCGCGGTCAGCGGCCGGACCGGCATGGCGATGGCCGAGTCGGCCGGGTCGGGCCCGAGCATCTGCGCCAGGACGCGGACGAACGGGGGCGCCGCGGCCTCGTGCGCCGGCTGGTTGAGCGCGGCGAGCGCGAGCGGCTCCCACAGCATCTCGCGCAGGCGGCGGGCCTGGCCCCACCGGGTGAGCCAGCTCTCGACCGTCTCGTCCGGCGAGGCGGGCAGCCATCCCTTTCCGCCGAGCAGGAAGCGCCGCGCCTGCCGGACCGGCGCGGCCAGCCTCAGCGCCGAGAGCCGGTCGCGCAGCCCGATCGCGTCCCACTCCAGGATGCCGGCCATCAGGTGGTACGGCGACGGCAGCGGCGGGCAGCGGAGCGTCGTCGCGTGCCCGGCCTCGTCGATCATCGGCACCTCGAGCGCGCCCTGCAGCCGCACGTTGCCGGACGCGCCGACGCGCGCGAGGAACTCGAACGTCTCGCGGTAGCAGCCGAGCAGCAGGTGCTGGCCGTTGTCCACCGCCTCGCCGGTGACGGGATCGGTGAACGACGAGGCGCGCCCGCCCAGCGCCGGCCGGGCCTCGGCCACGAGGACGCGGGCGCCCCCCGCCGACAGGCGGGCCGCGGCGCTCAGCCCCGCGAGCCCTCCGCCGATGATGGCGACGTCGAAGGACATCGGTCAGCGGCCGCCCATCGCCCGCGCCCAGATCGCCGCCGCGATGATCGCGCGCCGCGGGCGGGGCACGCGGATCGTCCCGTCGAACACGTCGTAGCCCGACATCTCGATCCGGTCGAGGATGGCGCGGTAGATCCCGGCCATGATCCGCGCGGCGACCATGCGCCGCCGGTCGGCCCGCGGCAGCTCGCGCTCGGCCTTCTCGTAGAACGCCCTGGCCCTCGCGCACTCGTACGCGAGCAGGTCCCGCACGGGCCCGGTCACCGCGCCGCGGCGCAGGTCGTCCTCGCCGCACCCGAAGCGCGCGAGGTCCTCGGCGGGCAGGTAGATGCGCCCGCGCGCGAGGTCGGCGCCGACGTCGCGGACGATGTTGGTGAGCTGCAGCGCGATCCCCAGGTCCACCGCGTACCCGCGCGTCAGCGGGTCGGTGTAGCCGAAGATCTCGATGCACAGGAGGCCGACGGCCGAGGCGACGCGCAGGCAGTACTCGCGCAGGTCGTCGAACGTCGCGTAGCGCGAGCGCCCGAGGTCCATCGCCACGCCGTCGATGACCGCCTCGAACGCGTCGCGCGGCAGGCCGAACCGACCGACCAGCGGCGCGAGCGCCCGGCCCTGGGGCGTCGCGGGATCGCCCGCCCCGTAGCAGGCGGCAAGCTCGCCCCTCCACGCGGAGAGCTGCGACGCCGCGCTGCGCGGGTCGGAGGCCTCGAGGCCGGCCGGCGCCTCGTCCACCGCGTCGTCCACGGAGCGGCAGAAGTCCCAGACGGCGACGATCGCGCGCCGCTTCTCGGCCGGCAGGACCAGGAACGAGTAGTAGAAGTTGGTGTCGCGCCCGCTCATCGCGCCCGCCACGTCACCGCCTGCCACAGGAGCGCCGGCACGTCGGCGGCGCCGAGCGCCGGCCTCCCGGAGAACACGTCGAACCCCCGCCGCTCCAGGCGCGACAGGATGCGCCGCCCGCCGAGCCAGGTGAGGCGCAGCTCGAAGCCCAGGCGCCCGCCCGCCAGGTCGCACACGGCGCGCCCCCGGTCGAACAGCGCCGCCGTCCGCGCCCCCGCCTCGGCCAGCGCCAGCCG
>JAJXZZ010000210.1 GCA_021779795.1 Acidobacteriota bacterium
TGGCCGTCCTGCGCCGGCCCGACCTCGTCGCCGACCTCCGCCGCGCGCGGGCCGAGCGGTTCGCCGACCGGTACGAGTGGCTGGCGCTCCGCCGCCGCCGCGCGCAGATCGCGGCCCGGCACGCGGTGGGGGAGTAGGGCGACATGGGGGGGCAGTTGCCGGTTGTCAGTGGCCAGTGTGTCACGCGTGACTGACCAGCCACCTAGCCACTAGCCACTAGCCACTACAAGGACCTTTGCGCTGGCGTCCTACAGATCCCCCGCGCCCTTGAACGACCGCGCCAGTTCGCGGCCGCGGGCGAGCCCCTCGCGCGAGAGCTGCTTGAGGCGGGCGCGGCTGGGCGCCCCCTGGCCGGTCGCCCACAGCACCACCGCCCGCCCGATCGCCCACGTGCCGCCGTAGGCCACGGCCACCTTCGGCACCAGGCCGATCGCCGGCAGCAGCCCCACCAGCTGCCGCGCCGCCTGGCGGAAGAGCAGCCCGCCGCCCAGCGCGCCGGCGATCTCGCCGAGCAGCTCGCGCGCCTGACCCGTCTTGCCCGCCGCCAGCGCGATCCGGTAGCTCATCATCAGCTGGTTCTTCGTCAGCACGACGATGTCGCCGATGTTGAGGGGGATGTCGAGGATGGGCACGATCTCGGCCAGGCCGGTGCTGAAGGCGTAGCCGGCGTTGGCGCGCGCCGTGTCCTCGATGAGCGCGTCGAACACCTTCGGCCGCAGTGCGGGAAAGCGGCGGCCCAGTCCCAGGCGCTGGCCGTTCTCCACGACGCGCAGGATGGCGTCCGCCACGTGCCCGAACCCCTCGTCGTCCATCCGGTCGATCGTCACCCGCGCCAGCAGGCCGTTTGCGCGCACGCTGCCGTCGGGCTCGTGCCCGCCGACCGACACGGTCAGGATGGGCGCGCCGCGCTCGGCCCACTGCTTCCGCGCGGCGCGCAGGTCGGCCGACAGCTCGCGGCCGCGCGTTACCGCGATGACCAGCGTCGGCTCGTCGGCCGGCGCCTCGCGGCCGCCCGGGTGGATGTGCTTCAGGCCGAGCGCCGCCAGCGGGGCGTCGATGGCGGTCAGGTACAGCGTCGGGTCGGGCTGGCCCTCGGCCAGCCGAACCGCGAGGGCGTCGGCCTCGGCCGTGCTCTCGCCGATGACCAGGACGTGGGCGCGCCGCGCGGCTTCGCGCCTGATCGCGTCGAGGTCCACTTCCTTGACGGTCCGCCAGACTCGGGCGAGCGTCTTGGTGGTGCCCATATACTTCAGATTCTACACGCCCCGTGGTACGCTGTAGCGCCCCCAAGGAGCCATCGACACATGCATCTGGCACGATTTCCGCGACGCCGTTACACCCAGGGCTGGACACCGATCGAGAAGCTGGAGCGCCTGTCGGCGACGCTCGGCGGCCCGGACATCTATATCAAGCGCGACGACCTGCTCGGCCTGGCCGGCGGCGGCAACAAGACCCGCAAGCTCGAGTTCCTCGTCGCCGAGGCCCTCGCCCAGGGCGCCGACACGCTCATCACCTGCGGCGCGGTGCAGTCGAACCACTGCCGGCTCACGCTCGCCGCGGCCGTCAAGGAAGGCCTGAAGTGCCGCCTCGTGATTGAGGAGCGCGTGGCGCACAGCTACAACCCCGACGCCTCGGGCAACAACTTCCTGTTCCGGCTGCTCGGCGTCGAGGCGGTCACGGTCGTGCCGACCGGTGTGGACCTGGCGGCCGAGATGCATAAGGTGGCCGACCAGGTGGCCGCGCTCGGCCGGAAGGCCTACGTCATCCCCGGCGGCGGGTCGAACCCGCTCGGCGCGCTCGGCTACGTGTCGTGCGCCGAGGAGATCCTGGCCCAGACCTACGAGCTCGGCATCCGCCTCGACCACATCGTCTGCGCCAGCGGCAGCACCGGCACGCACGCCGGCCTGCTCTGCGGCCTGGTCGGCAACAACAGCCACATCCCGCTGACGGGCATCAACGTGCGCCGCACCCGCGAGGAGCAGGAGCCGAACGTCCACAAGCTCGCGCAGGAGACGGCGGAGCTGCTCGGGATCGCGGGCGGCATCCCCCGCGCGGCGGTGACGGCGCTCGGCGACTGGGTGGGCCCCGGCTACTCGCTGCCCTCGCCCGAGATGGTCGAGGCGGTGCAGATGCTGGCCCGCCTCGAGGGGATCCTGCTCGACCCGGTCTACACGGGCAAGGCGATGGCCGGCCTGATCGGCCTCGTTCGCCGCGGCGCGTTCAAGAAGGGCGAGCGCGTGCTGTTCGTCCACACGGGCGGCTCGCCGGCGCTCTACGCGTACCAGTCGGTGCTGGTGTAGGTCGGCTGTCGGCTGTCGGCTGTCGGCGGTCGGCGGTCGGCTGTCGGCGGTCGGCGGTCGGCTGACGGCGGCTTGCCCCGGGCCCCATTTCCCCCTCGGGCCCGGCCTGCGGTACCATGGGTTGTTTGCGGCGGCCGTTGAGGCCGCCGCAGAGGCCCTCTGCCATGCCCGAGCCGACGGCGGGCGCCTCCACCGGACTCGTCATCCGGGGGGCGCGCACGCACAACCTCAAGAACATCGACCTCACGCTCCCGGCCAATGCCCTGATCATCGTCACGGGCGTGAGCGGGTCGGGGAAGTCGTCGCTCGCCTTCGACACGATCTATGCCGAGGGGCAGCGCCGGTACGTCGAGTCGCTGTCGGCCTACGCCCGGCAGTTCCTCGAGCGGATGGAGAAGCCCGAGGTCGATGCGATCGAGGGGGTGTCGCCGGCCATCGCGATCCGCCAGAAGAACAGCGCCAGGAACCCGCGCTCCACCGTCGGCACGACGACCGAGATCCACGACTACCTGCGCCTGCTCTACGCGCGCGTGGGCCGCACGTTCTGCCGGGAATGCGGGCAGGAGGTGGTTCGCGAGAGCCCCGAGGTGGTGGCCCGCCGGCTGGCCGCCCTCCCCGAGGGCACGCGGCTGGTCGTGGGGTTCGAGATGCCGGTGGTCGGCGCGCCGAAGGCAGAGGGCGCCAACGGGTCGGAGCCGCCGGAGGACGCCGGGGAGTCGAACGGCGCCGACGCCGACCTGCCGCTCGAGTCGGGCTCGGCCGACCCGGTGGCCCAGACGCTCGACGCGCTGCGCCGGCGCGGCTTCGGCCGCCTGCTCCTGGACGGCCGCGCGGCGGTCTCGTTCGACGACGTCGAGCCGTCGCTGCTCGGGGACCGGTCCACGCTGCACGTGGTCGTGGACCGGCTCCGTGTCCAGCCCGACATGCTGACGCGGCTCACCGACTCGATCGAGACCGCCTACGGTGAAGGTGGAGGCGCGGCGTTCGCGCTCGAACTGCCGGACGGCGCCGCGGGCCGGCCCTCGACGTCGCCCGGGCCGGGCGGCGCCCCCTCGATGCACGTGTTCTCGGAGCGGTTCGAGTGCCGGGCGTGCGGCATCGCCTACGAGGATCCGCAGCCGCGGCTCTTCTCGTTCAACAACCCGTTCGGCGCCTGCCCGACCTGCCACGGCTTCGGCAACGTCATCGAGCTCGACACCGACCTGGTCGTGCCCGACCCGACGCGCTCGATCCAGGACAACGCCATCGAGCCGTGGAGCAAGCCGCACTACCGGTCGAACCTCGCCGAGCTGAAGCGCGTGGCGCGGGCGCGCGGCGTCCGCCTCGACGTCCCCTGGGCCGGCCTGACGCCCGAGGAACGGCGGTTCGTCGTCGATGGCGACGGCGAGTACGGCGGCGTGCGCGGTTTCTTCGCCTGGCTGGAGCGGAAGAAGTACAAGGTTCACGTCCGCGTGTTCCTCAGCCGCTACCGCGGCTACCAGATCTGTCCGGACTGCGGCGGGGCCCGGCTGCGGCGGGAGGCGCGCGACGTCCGGGTGGGCGGCCTGACGATCGACCGGGTGTGCGCGCTGACGGTGAGCGAGGCCCGGCGGTTCTTCGACCGGCTGGAACTGGGCGAGCGCGAGGCGGCGATCGCCGAGAAGGTGCTGGCCGAGATCCGGCGGCGGCTCGGGTTCCTGGGCGAAGTGGGCCTCGACTACCTGACGCTCGATCGGCTGTCGTCCACGCTGTCGGGCGGCGAGTCGCAGCGCATCAACCTCGCGACGTCGCTCGGATCGGCGCTCGTGGGGACGCTCTACGTGCTCGACGAGCCGTCGATCGGCCTCCACCCGCGCGACAACCTGCGCCTCATCGACATCCTGCGGCAGCTGCGCGACCAGGGGAACACGGTGCTCGTCGTCGAGCACGACGCCGACATGATCCGGGTCGCCGACCACGTGGTGGACCTCGGGCTCGGCGCCGGCGAGCAGGGCGGGCGCGTCGTCTTCTCGGGCACGCTCGACGGCCTGATGCAGGACGCGCGGTCGCTCACGGCGCGGTACCTGCGGAACGAGCTGTCGATCCCCGTGCCGCGCGCGCGCCGGCCGGGGCTGCCGCAGAAGATCCGGCTGCTCGGCGCGAGCGAGCACAACCTGAAGCAGATCGACGTCACGATCCCCCTGAACACGCTGACCTGCGTGACGGGCGTGAGCGGGTCCGGCAAGTCGACGCTCGTCCACGACATTCTCTACCCGGCCATCAAGCGCCTGAAGGGGGAGTGGGAGGGAAAGATCGGCGCGCACCGCGGCCTGCAGGGGGCCGAGCACGTCCGCGACGCGGTGCTCGTGGACCAGATGCCGATCGGGCGGACGCCGCGCTCGAACCCGGTCACCTACCTGAAGGCGTTCGACCCGATCCGCGAGCTGTTCGCCTCGACCCGGGACGCGCGGACGCGCGGCCTGACGGCCAGCCACTTCTCGTTCAACGTGGCCGGCGGGCGCTGCGAGGCGTGCGAGGGCGAGGGGCAGATCCGCGTCGAGATGCAGTTCCTGGCCGACGTGTTCGTCCCCTGCGAGGAGTGCGACGGCAAGCGGTTCAAGCCGCAGGTGCTCGAGGTGCGCTACCGCGGGCGCAACGTGCACGAGGTGCTGAACATGACGGTGCGGGAGGCGCTCGCCTTCTTCGCCGCCTCGCCCAAGGTGCTGCGCCGGCTGCGCGTGCTCGACGAGATCGGCCTCGGCTACCTGCGCCTCGGCCAGCCGGCGACGACGCTCTCGGGCGGCGAGGCGCAGCGGATCAAGATCGCGTCGCACCTGGCCTCGCGCGCCGGCGACCGCCTGCTCTACATCCTCGACGAGCCGACGACCGGCCTGCACTTCGACGACATCGCCAAGCTGCTGGCGGCGTTCCAGAAACTGCTGCAGGCCGGCCACTCGCTGCTCGTGATCGAGCACAACCTCGACGTGATCAAGACGGCCGACTACCTGATCGACCTCGGGCCCGAGGGGGGCGACCAGGGCGGGGAAGTGGTGGCCGTCGGCACCCCCGAACAGGTGGCGCAGGTGGAGCGGTCGCACACGGGGCGCTACTTGCGCTCAGTCCTTCCGGCCTGAGCGCATTGTCGCGGCTAGTGGCTGGTGGCTGGTGATCAGCGTGTCACGCGTGATCTACTGACCACTAGCCACTAGCCACTAGCCACTGATCACGGATCACTACGTTCGGTCTGCCGTCAGCCGCAAGGCGTGAAGCGCGAGGCGCAAGCCGATGAAGCTGTCCCGACCGTTCTACTCCCGCCCCACCCTCGAGGTCGCCCGCGACCTGCTGGGCAAGGTGCTCGTGCACCGGGGCCCGGACGGCGTCACGGCCGGCGCGGTCGTCGAGGTCGAGGCGTACATCGGCGAGTCCGATCCGGCGTGTCACGCCGCGCCCGGTCCCACGGCCCGGAACCAGCCGCTCTACGGGGCGCCGGGATTCGCCTACGTCTACCTGAACTACGGCATCCACAACCTGTTCAACGTGGTCACCGAGGGGGCCGGCCGGCCGGCGGCCGTGCTGGTGCGCGCGCTGGCGCCGCTCGAGGGGATCGACCTGATGCGGCGCCGGCGGTCGGCCGACCGGCGCCCCGGCGCCGCGATCCCGGATCACGAATTGTGCCGCGGCCCGGGCAGCCTGGCGCGCGCGATGGGCATCACGCTGGCCGATAACCGGGCGAATCTGTGCGGGCGGCGGCTCTACCTGGAGGACCGCGG
>JAJXZZ010000211.1 GCA_021779795.1 Acidobacteriota bacterium
CGCCACGGCTGCGCCGCCGGCGACGGCCTCGGCCGCGGCGACGCCGCTGCCGCCCAACGCCGACACGATCCGCCTGCTGATCTCGCTCGGCCTCTACGAGCCGGCGCGCGACGAACTGCTCTGGGCTCAGCGCACGGCGGGCGATTCGCCCATCCTCTCGGCCACGCTCGGCTACGTCTACAACAAGCTTGGCGCCTACCGCCTCGGCATCGTCGCGATGAAGCGGGCCTACCCGCAGTACATCGGCCAGGAAGGGGAGCGGATGCCGATCGAGGCGCTGAAGGTGATCTTCCCGCTCGACTACTGGCCGACGATCCGCCGGTACGCCGCCGCGCACGACCTCGACCCGTATCTGGTCGCGGCGCTCGTCAACCAGGAGTCGGCCTTCGACGCGAAGATCCGGTCGTCGGCCGGGGCGATCGGCCTGATGCAGGTGCTGCCGTCCACGGGGCGGGTGTACGCGCGCAAGCTCGGCATCCGGCGCTTCTCGGCCCGGTCGCTCACCAACCCCGTGATCAACGTGCGGATCGGCACCAAGTACTTCGCCGACATCGTCGCGCGCGCCGGCGGAGTGCACCTCGCGCTCGCCAGCTACAACGCGGGCGCGCGGCCGGTCGGCGAGTGGACCGGCGAGCGGGGCGACGCCGACGTCGACGAGTTCATCGACGGCATCCCGTATCCCGAGACGCAGGCCTACGTGAAGAAGATCCTCGGCACGGCCGAGGACTACCGCTGGATTTACGCGGGCGGGAACCTGGCGAAGGCCGCGAGGCCCGCCGCGAAGAAGGATCCGGCGACGCCCGTGCAGGCTCCTGACCTCCGGTAGCCGTCCCGCCGGCGCCCGGCGTCAGGACGCCGGCGCCTCGGCCTCGGCCGCCTCCCCGGGGTCGCTGCCGAGCCTGGCCACCCAGCGCCTGAGCGCCGTCACGATGATCACGACGACGCAGCCCATCATGATGACGGTGAGGGCCGAGTCGACGTACCCCTGGGCGTGGAGGGCGGGGTTGGGGCCGACGGCCATCGGCCAGAAGTTGTCGCGCACGCTCATGTAGCCGGCCGTCAGCGTGGTCACGGACAGGAACGAGAGCGGCAGCAGCGTGATCCACGCCAGGCGCGCCCGCCCCATGTTGATGATGATCGTCGTGCCGATGAGCAGGGCAATGACGGCCAGCAGCTGGTTGCTGATGCCGAACATCGGCCAGAGCGTGCCGATGGACCCGGTCCAGATGAAGTACGACCAGGCCAGCACCACCACGCCGGTCGAGATGGCGCTGCCGGGCAGCCAGTCCTTGCGCGCGAACGGCTTGTAGAACCGGCCGAAGAACTCCTGCACCAGGAAGCGCGCGACGCGCGTGCCCGCGTCCACCGTCGTCAGGATGAAGAGGGCCTCGAACATGATGGCGAAGTGGTACCAGTAGTCCATCAGCCCCCTCATGCCGGGCAGGCCGCTGAACACCTGCGCCATGCCGACGGCGAGCGACACGGCGCCGCCGGTGCGGCCGGTCACCGTCTCGCCGACCGCCTGCTCGAGGGCCTGCAGGTGCACGGTCGGGATGCCGAGCGTCGCGAAGACGTGGGGCGACACGTTGATGGCGAAGTAGTCGCCGGGGTAGAGCGAAGTGGCGGCCAGCAGCGCCACGATCCCCACCAGCCCCTCCATGAGCATCGCGCCGTAGCCGATCGGGCGGATGTCCGACTCCTTGTCGATCATCTTGGGCGTCGTCCCCGAGCCGATGAGGCCGTGGAAGCCCGAGATGGCGCCGCAGGCGATGGTGATGAAGACGAACGGAAAGAGCGGCCCGGGGATGATCGGCCCGCCGCCCGACACGAATTTCGTCATGGCCGGCATGTGGAGCTGCGGGTTGACGATCATCACGCCGGTGACGAGCAGCGCGATCGTGCCGATCTTCATGAACGAGCTGAGGTAGTCGCGCGGGGCGAGGAGCATCCAGACGGGCATCACCGAGGCGGCGAAGCCGTAGACGGCCATCGCGACGACGAGCTGCCGGTGCGTGAGGGTGAACACGCCGCCGAGCACCGACGCGGCCAGCGGCTTGCCGAACGCCACGGCGCACACCAGGCCGATGACGCCGATGACGGTGGCCTCGGCGATCCGCCCCTTGCGGAAGCGGTACATGTAGAAGCCCATGAACAGGGCCAGCGGGATCGTCGAGCCGATGGTGAACGTTCCCCAGGCGCTCTCGCTCAGGGCGTTGACGACGACCAGGCCAAGGCCGGCCAGGGCGATGACGATGATGAAGAGGACGGCGATGCCCGTGGTGATGCCGGCCACCGTGCCCATCTCCTCGTGCGCGATCTCGGGCAGCGAGCGGCCGCCGCGCCGGGTGGAGGCCCAGAGGATGACCAGGTCGTGCACCGCGCCGGCGAGGACGACGCCCGACACCAGCCACAGCAGGCCGGGCGCGTAGCCGAACTGCGCCGCGAGCACGGGGCCGACCAGGGGGCCGGCGCCGCTGATGGCGGCGAAGTGGTGGCCGAACAGGACCCAGCGCGACGTCGGGTAGTAGTTGTGGCCGTCGTACTTCGTGTGGGCGGGCGTCACCCGGGTGTCGTCGAGCACCAGCAGCCTGGCGGCGATGAACCCGCTGTAGTAGCGGTAGCCGATCACCAGGATGCAGAGCGCCGGCAGCAGGACGTAGAGGGCGTGCATCGGGGAATATTACATCGGAGGACGGGAAGAGGGATCGGAGCGTCGACTCCTCTGCGTGAGTTCCGACTACTGTGCGTCACCTCGTATTGCATGGGATACTTGAGGAAATGCTGTCGGCGTTCGCCCGCCTTCTCCCGTACCTGCTCCGCTACCGGCGGCGCTTCCTCGTCGGCCTCGCCTGCGTGGCCGTCACGACGGGCGTGTCGCTGACGGCGCCGTGGGTCCTCAAGTACGCGATCAACGACCTGTACACGGGGGTGACGCGGGGCAAGCTGCTGACCTACGCGGGGCTGCTGATCCTGATCGCGGTCACCGGGGCGACGTTCCGGTACCTGATGCGGCGGATCATCATCGGCGTCTCGCGCCAGATCGAGTACGACCTCCGCAACGACTTCTTCGCGCGCCTGCAGCTGTTCTCGCCGGGCTACTTCCAGTCGCGGCGGACCGGCGACCTGATGTCGCGCGCCACGAGCGACCTGAACGCCGTGCGGATGACGGTGGGGCCGGCGGTGATGTACTCGGCCAACACGGTCATCCTGTTCGCGGCGGCCATCTCGCTGATGCTGTCGATCGACTCCCGGCTGACGCTGATGGCGCTCGTCCCGCTGCCGTTCGTGACGGTGGCGGTGCGCTACTTCGGCGCGGCCATCCACCGGCGGTTCGAGCGGATCCAGGCGCAGCTGTCGGACCTGAGCGCGGTCACGCAGGAGGCGCTGTCGGGCGTGCGCGTGGTGCGCGCCTACCGGCAGGAGGAGGCCGAACTGGCGCGCTTCGGGCGCGCCAACCGCGAGTACCTCGATCGGAACCGGCGGCTGATCCGGCTCCAGGGCTTCTTCTTCCCGACGATGGCGCTGTTCCTGGGGCTCGGGGCGCTGCTCGTGCTGTGGCTGGGCAGCCGCGACGTCATCCGCGGGCGGCTGAGCATCGGCGGGTTCGTGGCGTTCAACGCCTACCTGATGATGCTCTCGTGGCCGATGATCGCGTTCGGGTGGGTCACCAACATGGTGCAGCGCGGCCTGGCCTCGTGGAAGCGGATGCTCGAGGTGCTCGACGCCCAGCCCGACATCACCGACCCGCCGGCCGACCGGCTCGTCCGCCTGCCCGAGGTGCGCGGCGAGATCGAGTTCAGGGACCTGACCTTCCGCTACGGCGACCGGGCGGTGCTCGACCAGGTGTCGGTGCGGATCGAGGCGGGACAGACGGTGGCGCTCGTCGGGCCGACCGGCTCGGGCAAGTCCACGCTGGTCAGCCTGCTGCCACGGCTGTTCGACCCGCCGCCCGGCACGGTGTTCGTGGACGGCGTGGACGTGCGCGACCTCTCGCTCGCGCAGCTGCGCGGCGCCATCGGGTTCGTGCCGCAGGAGGCGTTCCTCTTCTCGGAGTCGATCGCCGACAACATCGCCTTCGCGGCGGGCGGCGCCGGGGCGGCCGACCGCGAGCGGATCGAGTGGGCGGCCGGCGTGGCGCGCCTCGACAAGGACCTCGCGGGCTTCCCCGCGGGATACGAGACGATGGTCGGCGAGCGGGGGATCACGCTGTCGGGCGGGCAGAAGCAGCGGACGGCGATCGCGCGGGCGCTCCTGGCCGACCCGCGGATCCTGGTGCTGGACGACGCGCTGTCGGCCGTGGACACGTTCACGGAAGAGGAGATCCTGGCGCGGCTCAAGGGGGTCATGCGCCAGCGCACGTCGCTCATCGTCTCGCACCGGGTGTCCACGGTGCGCGACGCGGACCTGATCCTCGTGCTCGACCGCGGCCGGATCATCGAGCGCGGCACGCACGACGAGCTGGTCGCCGAAGGCGGGTTCTACGCGGAGCTGTATCGGAAGCAGCTGCTGGAGGAGGAACTGGCGGCGAGCTAGGACGAGGAAGAAGTAAGAAGTACGAAGTAAGAAGTACGAAGTAAGAAGTACGAAGTGCGAAGTAGGAAGTGCGAAGTACGAAGCGCGAAGTAGGAAGTGCGAAGTAAGTAGTAGCGACGGGTGGTGGCTGGTCGGCTCGCAGCGGACCACGGAGGGAGGCGGGACGGCGGTATCGCCGGCAGCGGATCGGGCCGACAGCCGACCGCCGCCGACCGCCGACCGCCGACCGCCGACCGCCGACCGCCGACAGCCGACCGCCGACAGCCGACCGCCGGAGTAACGATGGCATCCGACGAAGAGGTCCTGGGCAAGGCGTACGACGCGCGGCTGATGCGCCGCCTGCTGGGCTACCTGCGCCCGTACCGGGGGCAGGCGGCGGTGGCGCTGGTCGCGCTCATCGGCGGTTCGGTGACCGCCCTGGCGCAGCCCTACCTGATGAAGCTGGCCATCGACCGCTACATCGCGCGGCACGACCTCGCGGGGCTGAACCACGTGGCGCTCGCCTTCCTCGTGGTGCTCGTCGCCGCCTTCGCGTTCGAGTTCCTCCAGACCTACATCCTCCAGTACGTCGGCCAGCGGATCATGTTCGACATGCGCATGCAGATCTACGGGCACCTGCAGCGCGTGGACGTGCAGTTCTACGACCGCAACCCGGTCGGCCGCCTGATGACGCGCGTCACGACCGACGTGGACGTGCTGAACGACCTGTTCGCCTCGGGCGTGGTGTCGGTGTTCGGCGACGTGTTCACGCTGCTCGGGATCATGGTGGTGCTGCTCGCCATGAACTGGGAGCTGGCGCTGGTGACGTTCTCGGTCCTGCCGATCATCGTCCTGGTGACGCAGTGGTTCCGGCGGCACGTGCGCGAGTCGTACCGGACGGTGCGGCTGTGGATCGCCAGGATCAACGCGTTCGTGCAGGAGAACATCGGCGGGATGTCGACGGTGCAGCTGTTCCGGCGCGAGGGGGAGAACTTCGCGCGGTTCGACGCGATCGACCGGGCGCACCGCGACGCCAACATCGAGTCGATCTTCTACTACGCGGTCTTCTACCCGGCCGTCGAGGTGACGAGCGCGCTGGCCACGGCGCTCATCCTCTGGTACGGCGGCGGCGAGGTGATCGCCAGGGCGCTGACGCTCGGGTCGCTGGTCGCCTTCATCCAGTACTCGCAGCGCTTCTTCCGGCCGATCAGCGACATCTCCGAGAAGTTCAACCTCCTCCAGGCCGCCATGGCGTCGTCGGAACGGATCTTCACGCTGCTGGACACGCCGGTGACGATCAAATCGGCGGTCGGCGGTCGGCGGTCGGCGGTCGGCCCGATCACGGCTGAGGACGGTCGGCGGTCGGCGGTCGGCCCGATCACGGCTGACGACGGTCACATCGTCTTCGACCACGTCTGGTTCGCCTACCACGGCGAGGACTACGTGCTCCGGGACGTCTCGTTCGAGGTGACGCCCGGGCAGCGCGTCGGGGTCGTCGGG
>JAJXZZ010000212.1 GCA_021779795.1 Acidobacteriota bacterium
CACCGTTCCAGGTGAGTTCGACTAGCGTCCGGTTTTGTAACTCTGCAGGATCCCGGCAGGGACCCAATGATCGACTCCTACAACCCCAGCTCAGAAACGGCTGCCGCCTATCGCGCTGAACTGGTTTGGGCTATTCCCGTTTCGCTCGCCACTACTAAGGGAATGATCTCTTTTCCTCCAGCTACTGAGATGTTTCAGTTCGCTGGCTTACCTCCGCATGGCCTATATATTCAGCCATGGGTGACTGGGCATGACCCCAGCCGGGTTTCCCCATTCGGACATCCTCGGATCAACGTCTGCTCGCGACTCCCCGGGGCTTAACGCAGCCTGCCACGTCCTTCATCGGCTCTTGGCGCCAAGGCATCCACCTCGTGCCCTGTGTAGCTTGACCTCCACCCAGCATCTGACCAGGCGGTCAGTGTCAGGTGTGGTCGATCGGGTTCTCCAATTATCACGGCGAATTGATCTTTCGATCTTCTTTACTGCCGTCATCTATCCAGTTGTTAAGGTGCACCGCCGAAGCGGTTCGAGGCCGGCCTGGGCCGGTCCCCCAGCGAGTCCGCTGGTCTGTGGGCTCAGCAGTCTGAGCGCACGGATCAGGGGAGATCGTGGGCCCGAACGCGCTTGCGCACGCCCGGTCAGGTATTCGACTTGAAGGTGGGTGTTCCCAGTGGTGCCCGCGACAGCGAAGGTGGTGGAGACGAGGAGACTCGAACTCCTGACCCTCTCCTTGCAAAGGAGATGCTCTGCCAGCTGAGCTACGTCCCCGCGAACCGGTGGACTGGGAGTGGTGGGCGCACCTGGACTCGAACCAGGGACCTCGGCCTTATCAGGGCCGCGCTCTAACCAGCTGAGCTATGCGCCCCGAGCGCCGGCCGCTGGGCGGCTGCACCGATAACCCTTGAAGAGTGGTAGGAACAGGGCCGTTTGAACATGCCCGGTTACGGTGTCTCACCGAGTCGCCGGTCGATCTCCGGCTTGCGCCGGCACACCCCACTCGGCTAGAGGTGCGAACGATCGGGCGATCAACCTGGGAGCCATCAACGCCATGACCTCACCGTATGGCCATGACTCGGATCTCCCTAGAAAGGAGGTGATCCAGCCGCACCTTCCGGTACGGCTACCTTGTTACGACTTCGTCCCAATCACCGACCCCACCTTCGACGGCTGCCTCCTTGCGGTTGGCCCACCGGCTTCGGGTGTTGCCAGCTTTCATGACGTGACGGGCGGTGTGTACAAGCCCCGGGAACATATTCACCGCCGTATGCTGACCGGCGGTTACTAGCAACTCCGGCTTCATGCAGGCGAGTTGCAGCCTACAATCCGAACTGAGACCGGCTTTAAGGGATTTGCTCCACCTCGCGGTTTCGCCGCCCGTTGTACCGGCCATTGTAGCGTGGGTGTAGCCCAGGACGTAAGGGCCATGCTGACTTGACGTCATCCCCGCCTTCCTCCGAGTTTCTCTCGGCAGTCCCGTGTGAGTGATACAACACACGGTAGGGGTTGCGCTCGTTGCGGGACTTAACCCAACATCTCACGACACGAGCTGACGACAGCCATGCAACACCTGTGGCCAGGCCCCTTGCGGGGCGCCGACGTTTCCGCCGGATTCCTGGTCATGTCAAGCCCTGGTAAGGTTCTTCGCGTTGCATCGAATTAAACCCCACGCTCCGCTGCTTGTGCGGGGCCCCGTCAATTCCTTTGAGTTTTAGCCTTGCGGCCGTACTCCCCAGGCGGGACACTTAATGCGTTAGCTTCGGCACTGGTGGGGTTGATACCACCAACACCTAGTGTCCATCGTTTACGGCTAGGACTACCGGGGTATCTAATCCCGTTTGCTCCCCTAGCTTTCGCGCCTCAGCGTCAAGAACAGGCCAGGAAGCCGCCTTCGCCACTGGTGTTCCTCCCGATATCTACGCATTTCACCACTACACCGGGAATTCCGCTTCCCTCTCCTGCCTTCGAGTCGACCAGTATCGAGTGACCCTCCCCAGTTGAGCCGGGGGCTTTCACACTCGACTTGATCGACCGCCTGCGCGCTCTTTACGCCCAGTAAATCCGGACAACGCTGGTCACCTACGTATTACCGCGGCTGCTGGCACGTAGTTAGCCGTGACTTATTCCTCAGGTACCGTCATCATCGTCCCTGAGAAAAGAGGTTTACAACCCGAAGGCCGTCATCCCTCACGCGGCGTTGCTGCTTCAGGCTTTCGCCCATTGAGCAAAATTCCCGACTGCTGCCTCCCGTAGGAGTCTGGGCCGTGTCTCAGTCCCAGTCTGGGTGATCGTCCTCTCAGACCACCTACCGATCGTCGCCTTGGTGAGCCATTACCCCACCAACGAGCTAATCGGACGCAGGCCCCTCCTGAAGCGCCTCGCGGCTTTGATGACACCAATGAAGATGTCGCCACATGCGGTATTAGCAACCCTTTCGGGCCGTTATCCCCCACTTCAGGGCAGGTCACCTACGCGTTACTCAGCCGTTTGCCACTAACGAGCAAGCTCGTTCGTTCGACTTGCATGTCTCATGCACGCCGCCAGCGTTTATCCTGAGCCAGGATCAAACTCTCCGCGAAAACTCAATCTTGCGATTGGGTCAAATCTCGAGGGTTTGTCCAGGCAGTTCTCGTACTGAGTTCCTACCACTCTTCAGTTGTTAAGGTGCAGCGCCCGGCCTTTACCGCCCGGAGCGCGGACTGCCCATTGTGGCGCAGTTCGCTCACCGTGTCAAACGTGGCGGGGATCCCAGCTGTTGGGCCGGGAGACCGGTGGCCTCGGGTTCTTGAGGCGCGAGGCGAGATATTAGGGAACGCCGGAACCGCTGTCAAACGGCTCGTGCCGGGGTGCCCGCGCGTGGCGCTCGCACGATCAGATGGGGCCCTCCCCGACGAGCAGGACCACCATCCCGCCGAACACGAAGCAGAGGAGCCCGAGCTCGGCTGACCCCGCGGCGCCGCCCGGCCCGATGGCCAGGAGCCATGCTGCGAGGCCGATGATCACAGCCAGGATCGGCTTGACGAGCCGAAGCAGCACCTCGAACACGAGCTCGCGCATCTAGAGCGCCCTCCGGCCCTGGAACGACCTGATCAGGGTCACGTCATCGGCATACTCGAGGTCGCCTCCCACGGGGAGCCCCCGCGCGATGCGCGTGACGGCACCCACCCGACCCTCGAGCCGTTCGCCCAGGTACATCGCGGTCGCCTCGCCCTCGAGCGTCGGGTTGGTGGCCAGGATGACCTCCTCGATCTGCTCGCCCTCGGCCGACGCCTGGTCCACGCGCTCGAGCAGCTCGCGGATCCGCAGCCGGTCGGGCCCGATCCCGTCAATCGGGCTGATGGACCCGTGGAGCACGTGGTACCGGCCCCGGAACTCGCCCGTGCGCTCAATCGCGAGCACGTCGAGCGGCTCCTCGACCACGCACAGCCGCCCGACGTCTCGGCCCGGGTCGCGACAGATCGGGCAGACCGGCGCGTCGCTGATGTTGAAGCACCGATCGCAGAACACCACCTCGTCGCGCACGGCCACGAGGGCGCGCGCCAGGGCACGCGCCTCGGCGTCGGGGGCGCGCAGGAGGTGGTACGTCAGCCGCTGCGCCGTCTTGGGGCCGATCCCCGGCAGGCGGGAGAACGCCTCGATCAGGCGGGCGACGGGCTCGATGACCGGCGATGCCACGGGCAGGTCAGCCTAGACCGGGGATCCGCAGGCCGGCGGTGACGGCGCCCATCTTCTTCTCGGCCAGCTCGCGCGACGCGTCGAGGGCCTCGTTGACGGCCGCCAGCACCAGGTCCTGGAGCATCTCGACGTCATCGGGGTCAACGGCGTCCCTGTCGATGACGAGTGCGGTCAGCACCTGCTTGCCGCTGACGGTGGCCTTGACGACCCCGCCGCCCGCGGTGCCGTCGACCGTGAGCGTCTCGAGCTCGGCCTGCACGCGCGCCATGTCCTGCTGCATCTGCATCGCCATGCGCTGCAGGTTGGCCATGCCCATGTCTGGATCCTCCGGGTGGTGGGGCGTTGGCGCCCAGTCTCGCCCAAGCGGACGCCGCGCGCTGGCCGGGCGGAACGCTCAGGCGGTGGTCAGGTGATCTCCGGCACGTCCGCGAGGTCCTCCGCGAAGATGCGGTGGGCCTCGTCGAGGATGCGCGCCTCGTCCACGTCGGACGGCAGCGGCGGCACGAGCTCGAAGTTGGTGGCCACGCACCGGACGCCGACGTCGTGGCCGAGGAACTGCGCGAGGCCCGTCTCGAGGTTCGACCGGCGGCGCTCGGCGACGTCCTTGAAGAACGCCTTCTCCTCGGGGAAGGCGAGCGTCACGACATTCGCCTCAACGCCGATCGGGCGGCAGTCGAGGATGAGCGGCCGCAGCGACGGATTGGCGCCGATGATGGAGATCACGTGTGGCCAGCCGTGGCGGAGGCGCTCGAGGTCGTCGGCGCCGGGCGTGGCGGGCTCGGCCCCGGGGGCCGCTGCTGGGCTAAGCTGGGCTGGGGGCTCTTGTTTCGGCGCTGCCGTGGCCTTGGCCCTCGGCGTGGCTGGGGCGGGCACTGCGGCCTTGGTCGGCACAGCCGGCGACGCGGCCTCGGGGGCCACTCGGTGCTCCACCGCTGGTTCCGCGCCGCGCGCCGACGCTGGCGTTGCGGCGGCCTGGCCAGCCGCCCCGGGAGAGCCCGGCCCGGGCGCCGGGAGGGGCGGCGGAGACGCAGACGACGGGATCGAGGCGTCGAGCAGCGCGAGCTCGAGCTGCAGGCGCAGACCACCCGCCCCCAGCCGCGAGGTGTCGATGGCGGCCAGGCGTCGGGCCGCCGAGACCACCGCAGGCTCCACGGGTCGGCCCGCCCCCACGTCATCGAGCATGCGGTCGCGGAGCGCCTCGACCGTCTGGTCGAGGAACACGCGGAGGTCCCGGCCCCGCTCCTCAAGCCCGTCGAGCACGCTGATCCCGCTCGCGGCGTCCCCGCTGACGAGGGCGACGAGGTAGCCTCGGACCGACTCGGCGTCGGCGAGGCCGAGCAGGTCCCGCACGTCCTCGGCCTCGATCCGTCCGGACGTGGAGCTGAGGAGCTGGTCGAGGATCGACTCGGCGTCTCGCATCCCGCCGGCCGCCAGTCGGGCCACGAGCCGCACCGCTTCGGGGTCCACGTCTCGCCCGTCGGCCGCAAGGATCCTGTCCAGCTTGCCGACGATCTCCGCCACGGTGAACCGTCGCACGTCGAACCGCTGGACCCGCGACAGGATGGCGGGCGGGAAGTCCTGGGGGTGAGTGGACGCGAACATGAAGGTCACGAACTCTGGCGGCTCCTCGAGCGACTTGAGGAGCGCGTTCCAGCCGTCCTTCGTGATCTGATGGGCCTCGTCGAGGATGTAGACCTTGCGCCGCAGGTCCTGGGGGGCGTAGGCCAGCCGATCGCGCAGGTCGCGGATGCTGTCGATGCCGCGGTTGGACGCCGCATCGATCTCGACCAGGTCGAGCGCCCGGCCCTCCCGGATCGACACGCACGCTGGGCAGCGGTCACAGGGGTCCCCGTTGGGCGCGAGGTTCGAGCAGTTGACGGCCTTGGCGAGGATCCGCGCGAGCGACGTCTTGCCCGTTCCGCGCGGTCCCGTGAAGAGGATCGCGTGCGCGACCCTCCCGGTGAGCACCGCGTTGCGCAGCGTGGCGACCACCGCCTCCTGCCCGACGATCTCCGAGAACGTCTGGGCCCGCCATCGGCGGTAGAGCGCCTGGTGGGCGATCCCTTCGGTCAACGCGGCTCCTGCGTCCGGCGGTGCGCGCCGTGCGCGCGAGGCGAGAGAAGGTTATGCCGTGCACCCTCCGTCGATACGGACGCCCCCGCGCCCAGCGAGCGTTCGCGGCTCGGACCAGGCCGTTCCGCGGCACCCGAAGCTCATCGCTGAGTGCTGCTTCCTTCCGGACCTGACA
>JAJXZZ010000213.1 GCA_021779795.1 Acidobacteriota bacterium
GGCCTCCCCGAGACGGACCGCGCCGACGTGATGGCCGAGGAAGGCCACCATCTCGCCGAACCGCCCGTCGGCAATCAGCTGGACCGCCTCGGTGCCGAACATCGAGCACAGCATCCGGTCGAGAGCCGACGGCGTGCCGCCGCGCTGCAGGTGGCCGAGCACGCAGGTCCTCGCCTCCTTGCCCGTCCGCTTCTCGAGTTCCGCCGCGACCACCACCCCGATGCCGCCCAGCCTCGCCTCGCCCTCGGCCGCGCGCCCGGCCGCCGTGACGTAGTCCCCGTCACGCTCGCGCGCGCCTTCGGCCGCCACGACCATCGTGAAGCGCCGCCCCCGTGCTTCGCGTTCGCGGATTTTCGAGACGATGCCGTCGTAGCCGAACGGGATCTCGGGGACGAGGATGACGTCGGCGCCGCCCGCGATCCCGCCGTAGAGCGCGAGCCAGCCGGCGAATCGCCCCATCACCTCGACCACCATCACGCGCCCGTGGCTCTCGGCGGTCGTGTGCAGCTTGTCGATGGCCATCGTCACGCAGTCCACGGCCGAGGAGAACCCGAAGGTGAGGACCGTGCCGTTGACGTCGTTGTCGATGGTCTTGGGGACGCCGACGACGGGCATGCCGCGCCGGAACATCTGCCAGGCGACGTTGAGCGAGCCGTCGCCGCCAATCGCCACCAGGGCGTCGAGGCCGAGCGCGCGCATCCCGTCGCGGGCGGCGTCGAGCAGGTCGGGCGCGAGGCTCCGCTCGGCGCCGAACCCGGTCTTGGCCGAAAAACGGCCGCGGTTGGCCGTGCCGAGGATCGTGCCGCCGCGAATGAGGAGCCCGGCCTGCGCGCTCGAGTCGAGCACCAGCGCCTGGCTCGGCTCGAGCAGCCCCTCGAACCCGTTGACGACGCCGATCGCCTCCCAGCCGCGCCGGGTGGCCGCCTTCGCGACGGCCCGGATGACCGCGTTCAGCCCCGGGCAGTCCCCGCCGCCCGTCACGATGCCAATGCGCTTGGACACGCTGCCCCCTCTCGACAATGACGGGGCGATTATTGCCTATGTAGGGGCGCGGGACGAGAAAGTACGAAGTACGAAGTGGGAAGTGGGAAGTGGGAACCACGGCCCGGAAGTGCGGGAGACGCTCGCCGGTTGATCTTGCGATCGAGGGATGTGGCGATCGCGCGATCGCGCGATCGCGCTTGGCACTTCGTACTTCGTACTTCGTACTTCGTACTTCGCAAGATCGCCCGATCGCCCGATGACCAGATGCCGCGCGGTTAGAACTGGTTCCAGAGGTACTGGTTCGTGACCTCGTGGTGGAACTGCACCTCGGCCGTCTTGATGCGCGAGCCGAGGGCCTTCGGGCACCGGTCGGCCTGCTGCTGCTTGACCTCGGCGTACTTCTCCTGCACCGATTCGCCCAGCAGCTCGCCCGCGAAGCGGCTCGACTTGAACTGGCGGATGGCGTCGTAGATGTTGTCGGGCAGGAACCGCGTGCGCGCCGGCCGGCTGTCGCGCTCGGGATCCTTCGGCAGCGGCCCCTCGAGGCCGGTCTTGAGCAGCGCGTAGATCGCCATGTACGGGTTGGCGTCCGGGCCGATCGATCGGACCTCGACGCGGGCCGACTTCTCGTTGGCCAGCGGGATGCGCACCATCGCCCCCCGGTTGATGGCCGACGCCTTGATCTGGTTCGGCGCCTCGAAGTGCGGGTCGAGCCGGCGATACGCGTTGACCGACGGGTTGAGCACCAGGCAGATGTCGTTGGCGTTGGCGAGGATCCGGTCCACGAAGCTCCAGCCGAGCGCCGACAGGTGGTCCTCGCCGGCCGCGTCCCAGAACTGGTTGCGCCCCTCGCGCGTCAGCGACAGGTTGGTATGCATGCCGCTGCCGTTCACGCCCGTCACCGGCTTGGGCAGGAACGAGGCCGTCATGTCCATCTGCTGCGCGATCTGCCGGCAGATGAGCTTGTAGATCTGCACCTGGTCGGCCGCCACGCACGCCTCGGTGTACGAGTAGTTCATCTCGAACTGCGACGGGGCCACCTCGGGATGGTCCTTCTCGTTCGCGAACCCGAGCGCGCGCTGCACCTCGGCGGCCGTGTCGATGAACTGGCGGAGGGCATCGCCCGGCAGCGAGTGGTAGTAGCCGCCGGTCGAAAGGAACTCGAACTGCCGGGTGAGATGGAACTGGCGCTCGGCGTCGCGCCCCTTGAAGAGGAACCCCTCGATCTCGTTCGACGCGTGGGCGACGGTCCCGTCGCGCCCGAGCAGCTCTTCGGCGTAGGCGCGCAGCCTCGTCCGCATGTCAGCGTGATACGGCGTCCCGTCGCGCTCCTCCACCAGGCCGAACGCCAGCACCTTGCCCGGCCCGAACACGTCGGCCGGCAGCCAGTAGAACGACGTCCAGTCCACCGCCAGCCGCAGGTCCGACTCGGCCTGCTGCGAAAAGCCGCGCACCGACGACCCGTCGAACGTCAGGTTGTCGGCCGCCGTCAGCAGGAACTTCTTGTCGTAGTCCAGCATGTGGAAGCGCCCCTCGAGGTCGGTGAAGCAGACAGTCAGAGCCTTGATCCGCTTCTCGTCCCTCAGGTACCGCTCGCGTTCCTCCCGGACCCGGTCCACCGGCACGCGAGCCAGGCGCTGGCGCTTGGCCTCGAGGTTCATCTCCTCGAGCTTGTCGTAGGGAATCTCCAGGAAGTCGCGGAGCTGAACTCGGTCCATGAACGCCTCGATTCGGTGACGTGAAATACTGTTTACAATATGCCAATAGCTAATACTGAACCATTAAGGCTTATTGTCTAGCTGCGAAGGCCTAATCATCGCACAAATGAAACTGCGTCTCCATGATTAATTTCTTCCCCCCCGTATCGCCCCGCGGCAGGCGGGTCCAGGCCGACGAGGGGCCCCGCCGGCGCGGCCTGGCCGACCCGCCCGCCCGCGTCGGCGGAGGCGCGGCGGGGGGCGGCTGCGCTTCCAATCGGCCGGTCGTCCTGTGCTAGGCTTTGAGGTTTAGCCCCGGAGGACATGCATGCAGCCGTTCAAGCGCCTCGACGCCGAGGATCTCGATCTGATTCTGAAGACGCTCAAGGAATTCGCCGACCGCGAGACGCCGTTCGACAAACGCCGCGCCTGGGACGCGGGCGACGTCTGCCCCGAGGAGGTCGTGCGCGCGATGCTCGGCCCCGACGTCGGCCTCCACCTGGTCTTCCTGCCCGCCGACTACGACGGGATGGGCGGCGGCGCCTACGACGTCTATCGCCTCTCCTGCGAGTTCGCGAAGATCGACCTCGGCCTGGCGACGGCGATGCTGGCGGTGGCGCTCGGGACGGATCCGATCCGCGTCGGCTGCACCCCGGACCAGAAGGCGAAGTGGGTGCCCCGCATCGCCAACGAGGGGCTGATCGTCGCCTACGGCGTCACCGAGCCCGAGGCGGGCTCGAACGTGCAGAGCCTCAAGACGGTCGCCGAGCGGGTCACCGACGAGTCGGGCCGCGTCACGCACTACAAGCTGAACGGCGTGAAGCAGTTCATCTCGAACGGGTCGATCGCCGACCTCTACACGATCCTCGCGAAGGCGCCCGACGGCCCGACCTTCTTCGTCGTCGAGCGCCAGACGCCTGGCCTGACGCCGGGCAAGCACGAGATCAAGCACGGCATCCGGCTCTCGGACACGGCGCAGGTCCTCCTGCAGGACGTCGTCATCCCCGCCGCCAACATCGTCGGCGAGAAGGAGGGCGAGGGGCTCAAGCAGGCCAACGAGGTGTTCGGCTACACGCGGCTGATGGTGGCGGCCTTCGGCCTCGGCGCCGGGCAGGTGTCGCTCGAGAAGGCCATCGCCTTCTCGAAGGAGCGCAAGCAGTTCGGCAGCTACCTGTGCGAGAAGCAGGGCTACACGCACAAGCTGCTCGTGCCGAACAGCGTGCGCCTGGCGGCGGCGCGGGCCTACATCGAGCACGTCGCCGACCTGCTCGACTCGGGCAGCGAGGACCGGCAGGTGGAGGGCTCGGTGGCCAAGCTGTTCGCCACCGAGGCGGGCAACCTCGCCGCCGACGACGCGGTGCAGGCGCTGGGAGGATACGGGTACTGCGTGGACTACGAGGTCGAGAAGATCCGGCGCGACGCGCGGATCCTCCGGATCTACGAGGGTACGTCCGAGATCCAGCAGAACATCATCGGCGTCTTCCGCATGCGCGAGAACGTGCGCAGCAAGGGGCGCTTCTACCACGACATGGCCGCCGAGGCCGAAGGATGGGCCGACGCCGGCGGCCCGTGCATCGCCCGGGCCGCCCGGTTCCTCTCCGAGGCCAGCGTCGCCGCGTTCCGCGCCAAGCTGACGCACCAGCAGCACGCCGTGTTCGAGTTCGCCACCGCGATGGCCGAGGTCGAGACGGCGGTCGCGCTGGCGCGCGCGGCCGTGCGGACGGGCGACCCGCTGACGCTCGCGCAGTCGCGCGTCTGGGCGTCCGAGGTCGCGCTCGACGTGCCGACGCGCGTGCTCCGCGTCATGACGGCGGCCGGCGCGATCGAGCCGGGCGAGCTGGCGCGGCTCGGCGAACTGGGCAACCTCCCGCAGGCAATCGCCGACCAGTCCGGCCGCCTGGCGGACATGGACTTCATCGCGCAGGCCATCACGGCCCGCTGACCCAGAAGCGAGTTATGCGACTCCCATCGGTCGTCTCCCGAAGGCTGGGCGCGTGTGCGCTCGGCGCGTGCCTGCTGGCGCTGTCGGCCGCCCTCCCGCACGCCCAGTCGTTCACCAGCGGCGCCGTCGATCCCGGCCAGGCCCAGGATCCCGCCTTCGCCGCCGCCTACAAGGAATGGACCGGCAACCCGCATCACGGGAGCCCGCTGGTCGATCACCTGCCGCTCGTGAGCGGCGTGCCGACGCCGAAGGACGTGCTCGGCTACGACATCGGCGGCCCGAAGACGCTCACCTATTACGCGGACATCCTGAAGTACTACCGGGCGCTCGCCGCCGCGACGCCGCGCGTGAAGGTCGAGACGATCGGGCGGTCCGCCGAGGGGCGCGAGCTGGTGGTGGTCTGGGTGTCGTCCGAGCGGAACATGCAGGACCTGCAGGCCAACCGCGACCGGCTGGCGCAGCTTGCCGACCCGCGGGGGCTGTCCGACCCGCAGGTGCGGCAGATCCTGGCGGTGACCAAGCCCGATTACCACCTGATCGGCGGGCTCCACAGCAGCGAGAGCGGCCCGTCCGAGATGCTGATGGAGCTGGTATACCGGCTCGCCACCGAGACGTCGCCGATCATCACGTCGATCCGCGACAATCTTTACGTGTCGGTCACGCCGGTCGCCGACCCCGACGGGCGCGACCGCTACGTGGACTGGTTCTACCAGGGACTCGAGTCGCCGCCGGCGGCCGATGAATCGGCCAAGGCGACCGTCGGGCGGGGCGGGGACGAGGCGGGCGGCCGCCGCGCGAACGCGCCGATGGGCGTCCCCTACTGGGGGAAGTACGTCTTCCACGACAACAACCGCGACATCAACCTGGCGCTGACCGAGGCCCGGGCCCTGGCCGACTGGTACTTCACGGCGCACCCGACCGTCATGCACGACCTGCACGAGTCGCTGGCGCTGATGTACACCTACAGCGGCGGGCCGCCCCAGAACCCGAACCTGGATCCGATCCTCTTCGCCGAGCTGCCGTGGTTTGCCGACTGGGAGCTGGCGCAGATGACGAAGTGGGGGATGCCGGGCGTCTACACGCACGCGTTCATGGACGCCTGGTCGCCCGGCTACTACGCGTCGGTGGCGTACAACCACAACGCCCTGATGAAGATGTACGAGACGCAGTCGGGGCGCGACCTGCCCGAGCCGTCGGCCGCCAAGCCGGCCGTCGCGGCCAAGGCGCCCGCCGAGGGGGAGAAGGCCGCCGGGTCCCGCGGCGCCGACGCCGGCCGGCCGGCGCGCGGGAGCCA
>JAJXZZ010000214.1 GCA_021779795.1 Acidobacteriota bacterium
GGAGCCAGGAAGGTACCAACTCGAAACCCCGCTCATGCGGGAATCAGCACCAGCTCACTCCAGAATACACCGGCATCCTCGCACCGGGTCGGCGACACCAGCCCGGCCGCGTTCCGGCCATCCCGATCGCCTACCGCGGCTGCGGCTTCCTCAGGCGATCGAGAACCCGTTTCAGTGATTCGAGGCGCAAGCCCGCTTCCCCTAGTTTACCTTCAGCCGTCAGCCGCTGGTAGTCGGCCAGGTCGCGGTTGGCCTGGTCGATGAGCGCCTGCACCTCGGGCGGCACGTGCATGCCGGGCGGCAGGACGAACGCTGGCCCGCCGCCGGCCGCGCCCGTGGCGGGCGCCCCCGCCTCGGCGGCTCCCGGCACGCCGGCCGTGCCGGCGCCGAACAGGCTGTCCATCGCCGCCGCGAACGTGGGGCCGTAGCCGAGCTGGTCCTGCAGCGCCAGGACGACCAGGCGCAGCTGTGGCATGGGGCTCCGCTCGGCCTGCAGGTAGATCGGCTTGGCGTAGAGCAGGGCGCGGCCGATGGGGATGACGATCAGACTCCCGCGCCGCACGTGCGACCCCTGCTGGTTCCACAGGGTCAGCTGCGAGGAGAGCTGCGGGTTCTGGTCGATGCGCGCCTCGATCTGCAACGGGCCGTCCACGAGGCGGCTCTTGGGGAAGTCGTAGACGACGGCGGTCCCGTAGGCCGCGCCGTCGCTCCGCCCGGCAATCCACCCGATCAGGTTGTTGCGGTTCGACGGGGTGAACGGCAGGATCTCGACGAACTCGATGGACCGCTGCCCCTGCCCCTCGTGCTCCTCGGGCAGCTTCATCAGCACGTAGTTCGGGTCGAGCGGCCGCGTCACCTGCTCGCCGGTGTCGCTGAGCGTCACCTCGCTCGCGACGCTCCAGAGGTCCTCGCGGTTGTAGAACACCTCGGGGTCGCGCATGTGGTAGAGGCTGTAGGCCGCGGCCTGCAGCCGCAGCATCAACTCCGGGTACCGCACGTGCGCGCGGAGGTCGGGCGGCATCCGGCTGGCGTCCACGAAGAGCGACGGGAACATCCCGCGGTAGCAGGCGAGGATCGGGTCCGCGGCGTCGAACACGTAGAAGGTCACCGTGCCGTTGTAGGCGTCCACCACCGCCTTGACGCTGTTCCGCACGTAGCTCACCGGGGTGTCCCCCAGCCGGTAGTGCCGCGAGTAGGGGAACATGTCCGACATGGTGAAGGCGTCCATCATCCAGTAGAGCCGGCCGTCGGCGCTCACCACGAGGTAGGGGTCCGGGTCGAACGTCAGGAACGGCGCGAGGGCGCGGACGCGCTCGCCCACGTTCCGCCGCATCAGCAGCCGGCTGTCGGGCGTGATGTCGTCGCTGAACGGCAGCTTCGACAGGTCGGCCCCGCCGCGGCTCGCGGCGAGCAGCAGCCGCCGCCAGAACGGCCCGATGACGATCCCGTCGGCCCCGTCGTAGGTCGTGTAGCTGTTGCTCTCGCCCTGCGGGTAGTTGAACTCCTTCTGGTGCGTCCGGACGTACACGTCGGTGTTGGTCAGCTCGCCGAAGTAGACCTCGGGCCGGGTGACCGTGATCCCGGGAACCGTGCTCTGCACCGGCATGTCCTTGAGCACCAGGTCGGGCAGCCCCTCGGGCGTGAACCCGTTCACCGGGGTCATCGTCACGCCGTAGCCGTGGGTGTAGATCAGCTTCTCGTTGATGAAGTTGCGGCTGCTCTCGGGCAGCTTGTCCACGTTCAGTTCCCGCGCCGCGACCATCATCTCGTGCAGGTCGCCCCCGATGCGGTAGCGGTCGATGTCGATGTCCGGGAAGTCGTAGTAGGTGCGGATCTCCTGGATCTGGCGCAGCGTGTCCTGCAGCGCTCGCACGTCCCACAGCCGGATGTTGTCGATCGTCGCCGCGTTCTGCGCCAGGTCCACGGCGGCGAGGCCGCTCTCGGCCGGAAACGCCTTCTGCTGGATCCTCGACAGGTCGAACGCCTGGTTGGTGAACTCGATGTTGCGGACGATGTAGGGGCGCTCGCGGACCAGCTGGTTCGGCTTGACGACGAACCCGCCCACGTACCACGACACCACGGTGAGGCCGAAGTAGACGACGACGGCCGGCGCCACCGCGACCAGCAGCGTCGCCAGCCGCCGCGGGCCGAGGCCGTTGTAGGCGGCGATCGCCGCACCGGCCACGAGCGCGAGCGCGACGAGCAGCAGGCCGGGGATGAGGATGTGGGCCTCGGTGTAGCCGACGCCCGAGAACACGGTCTTGTCCTCGAACAGGAAGTCGTAGCGCGACAGCCACACGCGGGCCGCCAGGACGAGCAGCATCAGCGCGGCCGCGAATGACACGCCCCGGTACGCGGGGCGCCGGTTGCGCAGGTCCGACAGCAGCAGCGGGTTGTCGGCGCTCGTGACGAGCAGCACCAGCACCGAGGCCACCAGCACGACCAGGGCGATGGTCGTCAGCCAGGTGGCCATCAGCTGCCAGGCCGGCAGCGTGAACAGGTAGAAGGTCACCGGGCGGCCGAAGATCGGGTCCACCAGCGCCCCGACGCCGGCGGCCGCCGGCGCGTGCAGGTACTGCGCGAACGTCGTCCACTCGGCCATCATGCCCGAGCCGGCGCCCAGGGCCACGACCAGCGCCACGGCCCAGGTCACCGCCCGGACGATCGGCTGCAGGGGGAGCGAGACGGGGTGGCCGTTGACGTAGAGCACGCGGCCGCCGGACGGCGGCGGCTGCAGCAGCCGGAGCGCCCCGTACACGGCGAGGAACGTGACCAGCGTGAAGCCGGCAAAGAGCGCTGACTTCAGCTCGAACGTCTTCCAGAAGACGTCGCCGTAGCCGAGCGAGGCGAACCACAGCGCCTCGACGTACCACGACACCAGGCTGCTCGCGCCGAGCACAAGCGCGACGATGCCCGCGGCGGCCGCGAGGCGCACCGACCGCCGGCGCGAGCCCGACCCCACGCGACCGGATGCTCCGGCTCCCGACTCAGCAAACGGCATAGCTCCCCCTGCGCGGGGAGTTTAGCACCCTTCGCGCTTCTTGCGAGGCGCCGCCTTCGTCGCCGACGGCGGCGGCGGCGGGACGGCCGCCTGGGAGAGCGACGGCGGCAGGGGAATCGCGGCTCCACCGCCCATCCTCGCGGACCCGCCGAAGTGGGCGCTCACCGCCTCGGCGCGGGCGCGCGCGGCCGCGCTCATCCCGTCCACGTTCGGGTAGAGGACGTCCTCGGTCCAGCCGCGGATCCCGCCGCGCACGATCGCGACCCCCGTGTAGCCCTGGGCGGTCAGCAGGAACCAGGCCTGGGCCGCCCGGGCCCCGTCGGCGGCCACGAGCAGGATCTTCTCGTCGGGCGCGAGGCCCGCGTCCTCGAGCGCCGCCACCGGGATGTTCTCGGCGGTCGGGATCCTCGGCCCGGCCGCGAAGGCCGCCGCGTCGCGCAGGTCGATCAGCCGGTAGTCGGACCGCCCCTGGATGATCCAGTCGGCCAGCGTGCGCGGATCCACGCGGTCGGCGCCCCTCGACATCAGCCAGGTCATCTCCCGGGCGCTGATCGTGGCGCGGCCGCTGCCGGCCGGCGTGGCGGGGATGGCCACGACGCCCAGCACGAGCGCGAGCGCCGCGAGGCGCTGGTTGGTGGAAAGCGTGCGAATGAACTTGAGCATAGGTGCGATCTCACGACGATGAGCTGGCGGACGCCAGCAGTCAGCGGCTCACGGTCAGAGGACGACGTTCGGCGCAGCTCCCAGCGGATCGGCGATCCCGCTGACAGCCGGTCCGCCCCCCATCACGCCTCCGCGGTCCGCTGACGGCTTGCCGCGTCCTTCCGCGCCGCCATCTTCTTCTCCACCCACCCGGCGCCGGCGAAGCCGCCGAGCGCCATCAGCACGACGGCGAACACGACCAGTCCGTACGGCAGGTGGAAGTACCGCGGGATGGTCGTCTGCCCCATCGGCGTCGCCTCGTAGAGCGGCTTGACGAGGGGGAACGCCTCGGCGAACGCCACGGTGCCGGCGTAGAGGCCCAGCCCGTACACCAGGCCGTCGAACCGGCCGGTCGCCGTCGCCGCCAGGGCGGTGCCGGGGCAGTAGCCGCCGATCACGAACCCGATGCCGAGCAGCAGGCCGCCGACGATCTGCGGGGCGAGGAACGTCGGCACCAGGTAGACGCGCGACAGGTCGAGCAGGCCCATCCACGACAGGTAGGTCACGCCGAGCATCGCGGTCACGATGGCCGTGAACATCACCTTGAAGACGGCCAGATCGTCCAGGTAGAACTGCGAGACCAGCTTGCGCGCGCTGCCGAAGCCCGCGCGCTCGAGGGCGAAGCCGAAGCCGAGTCCCAGGACGAACGCCACGACCAGGCTGGTCTCGGCGCCGAACGCGCCGTACTTGAGAAGTGGTGCCATCATCGCCACTGCCACCTCATGAAGGCCGCGACCGCGTACGCGCCCGCGAACACCATCAGCATGAACGCCCAGCTGCCCAGGTTGAGCAGCGCCCCGCCGGTCAGCGCCTGGCCGCTCGTGCAGCCCAGGGCGAAGGCCGCGCCGATCGCCATGACGGCGCCGCCGAGGAAGGCCATCGCGAACCGCGCGCGCGTCGAGACGCGCGGCCCCTTCTCGACGACGAGCGCCGCCCGGCGGGCCAGCAGGCCCGAGACGAGCGCGCCGAGGAAGACGCCCAGCCCCTCGAACACCAGCCACTCCTTGAGCGGGTTCTGGCCGTCGGCGAACCGCCACGACAGCCACTCGAGGTGCTTCGCGTGCCCCGGGGCCACGAGATCGAGCGCCCAGGCGGCGCCCGCCGAAACGGCGCCCGAGGCGCCGAGCCCGCGGCCCACGAGCACGTACGCCGCGAGCAGGACGAGACCGAGACCGATGCCGGCCAGGTACGGATTCGCGTACGGCGCCGGCCCGCTGGATTCACGCGTGTCTGTCATGACCTGTTACCCCTTGGGCCAGTGACTGGCCTGCCCGACGGCGACGACGACGAACCGGAGCGCGAGGCCGCCGGCCATCACGAGGATCGGCCCGATCGGCGTGTGCCGGATCCGGTGGCTGACGGCGAGGACCTGGATGGTGAACGGGATGACGATGCCCGCGCCGACGACGAGCACCCAGAAGACGCCGGTGAAGGGGCCGCCGAGCACGAGCCTGGCCGCGTCCACCTGCGCCTGCGACGAGCTGAGCAGGCCGACGAGGAGCATGCCGATCACCAGCAGCTCGATCGCCAGGAACACGTTGTCGCTCGCGGCCAGCAGCTCCCGCTCGTCCACGTGCCGCGCCACCAGGTGCGTGAAGGCGGCGGCCGTGGACAGCCCGGACACGAGGAACAGCGGGCCGAGGATCGCGCTGTTCCAGAACGGCCGCGCGCCGAGCGAGCTGAGGAGGACGCCGGTGTACACGCCCAGGCTCACGCCGAGCACGATGTTGGCGACGCCGATCGCGCGGACCCGCCCCGGTTCGGCCAGCGCCTTCGACCAGGCGTCCAGCGCCGGCCACAGATCGCGCAGCAGCGCGGGCGGGCGCAGCAGGAACGACGCCGCGAGCGTCGGGTAGACCAGCAGCAGGATCCAGGCGCCCCAGGACATCGGCGAGCTCACCTCGAAGGTGGTGTAGAGCCGCCAGACGTAGAGCTTGTGGTCGAGGTCCAGGAACAGCGCCAGCATGCCGAAGCTGAGCATGAGCACGCTCAGGGACGGCAGCACGGCGCACACGCAGGTGTCCTCCCGGTGGCGGCCGCGCAGCAGGAAGTAGCCGACGATGATCATCATGCCGGCCACCCACCCGCCGAGGAAGAGGTAGACCGGGATCTGCCAGGCCCAGACCCGGACCACCGGGTCGATCAGCTCGTTGTGTCGTGTCAGTACCAGCTCGGTCATCGCCCCCTCATCCCTACTTCGTA
>JAJXZZ010000215.1 GCA_021779795.1 Acidobacteriota bacterium
GCGCGTCAGGCCGCTCCACGGCTTCCTCGACACCGACAGGACCGGCACCTGCAGCGACAGATCCAGGTCGCGCCAGGCCCTGAACGACGGCACGTCCCCGATCCTCACGACGCCGTCGAAGATCCCCTGCGCGAAGCCGCGCGACGCCGCGGCGTCGCCCGAGCGCAGCAGCCACGGGTGTCCCTCGTGCCGCACGAGCGAGCTGGCCTCGGCGAGGGCGGGGGCGCCGAGCACGCGGCAGAACGCCGCGGCCGCCTCGGCGTCGGCGCGGTCCTGCAGGCCGCCGACGATCACGAGCGGCGATCGCGCCCCGGCCAGGAACGTCCCGACCGCGCCCTCGTCCGCCGCGGCCGCCGCCCGGCCCGCCAGCGCGTCGAACACCGGCCCCACCGCGGGCGCGTAGTCGGCATCCCAGGCGGCGAGCAGCGGTTCGGCGAAGCACAGGTTGAGATGCGCGGGGCCGTCGAGCGCATCGAGCCCCGGGATCTCGTCCGGCCCCTCGGCGTCGATCGCCGGCGCGGCGTAGGCGCCGAACAGGCCCGCCTGCTCGATCGCCTGCGGCGCGCCGGTGCCGCGGAACGCGCGCGGGCGGTCGGCGGTGACGGCCACCAGGGGCACGCCCGCGTAGCGCGCCTCCACCATCGCCGGCAGCAGTTCGGCGGCCGCCGTGCCCGACGTCGTCACGACCGCCGCCGGCGCGCGGTCGCGGCGCGCGCGGCCGAGCGCAAAGAACCCCGCGCTTCGCTCGTCGAAGAACGACAGCACCTCGGCCGTCCCCGGCAGCAGCTGGTCGAGCGCCTCGACGAGCGGCGCGTTGCGGCCGCCCGGGCAGACGCAGAACGTGCGCACGCCGGCCGAGAGCAGGCGCTCCACCGCGGTCACGGCCAGCGCCTGGTTCGTCGTCATACGCCCCACAGCGCTCTCACGGCCTGCATCTTGTCGAGCACTTCCTGCCACTCGTCCTCGTACCGGCTCTGCGAGACGACGCCGCAGCCGGCCCAGATGTCGAGCCGGCCGGCGCGGTACTGCAAGTTGCGGATGGCGACGACGCACCGGCCCGCGCCCGACGGCCAGCGCAGGCCGAACGGGGCGCCGAACCGGCCGCGCTCCCCGTCCGGGTCGATCCCGGCGAGCCAGGCCGAACCCGCTTCGCCCCGCGGGTAGACGCCGAGCGCCGGCGTCGGGTGCAGGCGGCGCGCCACCTCCTCGAAGTCGAGCGCGCCCCCCGCGTCCACCCGGATGTCGGTCGTCAGGTGCGCGAGCGTGCCGAACGACCGCACGATCGTGCCGGCGACCTCGGGACGGCCCCAGGCGGAGAGCTGCGTGACCAGGTCCTCCACCACCGCCGCCTGCTCGTCGCGGTCCTTCACGCTCGAGGCGAGGCTCGCCGACTCCGCGTCCGCGCGCCTCGTCCCGGCCACCGCCATCGTGGACAGCCGCCCGTCGGCATCGACCTCGAACAGCAGCTCCGGCGTGGCGCCGACGACGAACTCGGGCGCGCCGGTGCCGGTCGCCGAGGCGGGGCGATAGAGCCCGTACGCGAACAGCGAGCCGGGCAGGTCGGGCACGCGGGCGAGCAGCCGCGCCGCGAGCGTCTCGGCGTCGTCCGGGGCGACCGCCGCGCTCATCCTCGTGATCGGGACCCCCTTGCGCAGGCTGCCGTCGGCGAGCCGGGAGGCGAGGCCGCGGAACGCGTCGGCGAACCGCGCCTCGTCGGGCGCGCCCCAGGCGGGCAGCCGAATCGGGCGAGACGGGCCGGGAAATTGCCGCCGCCACTCGTCGGGCGACAGCACGGCCAGGGACTCGCCTCCGGCCTCGAACCAGGGCGGCACGTCCGGCGCGAGCGAGAACGGCGGCGCGAAGACGGCCGGCAGGCCGGTGCGGGGCGAGGCGACGGGGCCGGCCGGCGACGTGACGCAGGCCACCGTGTCGGCGCCGGTCTGGAGGAAGGCGAGCGCGGTACGCATCGATATCGTCTTCAATTATAGCGTTCCCCCTGCCCCGGGCCATTCCCGAGGGCCCCGACGGCCGGCCCTTCGGGCGTCGACTCAGGCCGGAATTCCGGGCCTTCGCTCGGGGTGGCCCGCGTGGCGCTCGGGAAGAATGCGGGCTACTGCCTGCCGGCAGCCATTTGATACGATATCGGGTTGGATGACACGAACAGTTCCGGTCGGCGGGTTCGAGGTCGGCGGCGACAGGTTCCTGGTCGTCGCCGGACCGTGCGCCATCGAGACGCAGGACCAGCTGCTGACCATCGCCCGTGACGTGCGCCGGCACGGCGCCTCGGCCATCCGGGGCGGCGTGTTCAAGATGCGCACCGACCCGCGCAGCTTCCAGGGGCTCGGGCCGCCCGCGGTGGCGTTTGTGGACGCCGCGCGCGCCGAGACCGGCCTGCCGTTTGTCGCCGAGGTGACCTCGCCCGAGCAGATCGAGGTGCTCGCGGGCCACGTCGACGTGCTGCAGGTCGGCTCGCGCAACATGCACAACACGGCACTGCTCAAGGAGCTGGGGCGGACGCGCCTGCCGATCCTGCTCAAGCGCGGCCTGGCCGCGCGCCTCGACGAGTGGCTGATGGCGGCCGAGTACGTCGTCGCGGGCGGGAACGAGGCGATCGTCCTCTGCGAGCGGGGCATCCGGACGTTCGAGACCGAGACGCGCAACACGCTCGACCTGGCCGGCGCCGTGTGGGCGCGGCAGCGGTCGCCCTTCCCCGTGCTCGTCGACCCGTCGCACGCCACCGGCCAGCCCGACCTGGTGGCGCCGATGTGCCTGGCCGCGGCGGCCGCCGGCCTCGACGGCATCATGGTCGAAGTCCACCACGAGTCGTTCCGCGCGCTGAGCGACGGCTTCCAGGCCCTGACGCTCGAGCGGTTCGGCGACCTCACCGCGTCCCTCGAGCCGCTGCTCCGGACGCTCGGCCGGCGCCTGTGAGCAGGCTGGCCGTCGCGCGGCGGATGACCGAGGTCCAGCCGCCGATCATCCCGATCGTCGGCGACCTGATCCGCCGCCACCCCGGGACCATCTCGCTCGGCCAGGGGCTGGTCTCCTACGGCCCGCCGGCCGCCGCGCTGGCCGCGCTCGCGTCGTTCCCGAGGACGCCCGACGACCACCGCTACGGCCCGGTCGAAGGGCAGCCGGACCTGGTCGCCGCCATCCGCCGCAAGCTGGCCGCCGAGAACGGGTTCGAGGTTGGGGACGAGCGGCGGATCGTCGTGACCGCGGGCGGCAACATGGCGTTCGTCAACGCCGTGCTCGCCGTGGCCGACCCGGGCGACGAGGTCATCCTCCTCGCGCCGTTCTACTTCAACCACGACATGGCGATCGTGATGGCCGGCTGCCGCACCGTCGCCGTGCCGACCGACGACCAGTACCAGCTGCGCCTCGACGCCATCGAGGCCGCCATCACGCCGCGGACGCGCGCGGTGGTGACGATCTCGCCGAACAACCCGAGCGGCGCCGTCTACCCGGCCGCGGCGCTGGAGGCGGTGAACCGGCTCTGCGCCGCGCGCGGGATCTACCACGTCCACGACGAGGCGTACGAGTACTTCACCTACGGCGGCGCGCGGCACGCGTCGCCGGCGGCGTTCCCCGGCTCGACGCCGCACACGATCTCGCTCTACTCGCTCTCGAAGACGTACGGGATGGCCAGCTGGCGCATCGGCTACATGGTCATCCCCGAGCACCTCTTCGAGGCCGTCAACAAGATCCAGGACACGAACCTGATCTGCCCGCCGCTCGTGTCGCAGGCCGTGGCGCGCGCCGCGCTCGAGTCGGGCTCGGGCTACTGCCGGGCGCGCGTCGCCGAGCTGGCGGACGTGCGGTCGATGGTGCTCGAGGAGTTCGCGGCGATTTCGGACGTCTGCACGGTGCCGAGGCCGGACGGCGCCTTCTACTGCCTGGTCCGCCTCCACACGACGCTGGACCCGCTCGCGGTGGTGGAGCGCCTCATCGTCGATCACCGCGTGGCGGCCGTGCCCGGGACGGCCTTCGGCCTGACCGAGGGCTGCTACCTGCGCGTGTCGTACGGCGCCCTCGACAAGGACACCGTCGCCGAGGGCATGGCGCGGCTGGTCGCCGGCTTGCGGCTCGTGGCTCGCGACGTTCGGCCTTCCACGGCGTCACGCGCGTGACGCCGCCGCACGTCGCAAGACGCGGGTCGCCAGCCCACTTGCGAATGGCAGGCTGACCGGTGGCCACCAGCCACCAGCCACTAGCCACTAGCCACTACAAGTCTCTCTCTTCGCTTTCCCACCATCTCCAGAACCGCCTCCGCCGCCCTGCGGCTCGCCCCTTCGCCGCCGAGGAGGCCCCTGACGCGCTCGAGCGCGGCCTTCGTCTCGCGGCGCGCGGCGGCGTCGGTCAGCAGGCGCACCGCCTCGACGGCCGTCGCGTCGGGCGTGAACGCGTCCTGCACCAGTTCGGGCGCGACGCGCGAGCCGGCCACCAGGTTGACCATCCCGATCTCGTTCACGTGCACGAACGGGCGCAGCAGCCGGTACGTCAGCGGCGAGACGCGGTAGACGACCACCATCGGGCACGCGTGGATCGCCGCCTGCACCGTCGCCGTCCCCGATGCCGTGACCACCGCCTCGGCCGACGCCAGCACGTCGTCGGTCCGCCGCTCGACGATGGCGACGGGAACCGGGGCGGAGCGCAGCGGCGCGAACAGTTCGTCGGCCAGGCCCGGCGCGCGCGCGACGAGGACCTGCAGGCCCGGCACCTGGCCGGCGATCGACCGCAGCGAGGACGCGAGCGTCGGCAGGATCTGCCGGACCTCGTTCGGGCGGCTGCCCGGCAGCAGGGCCAGCGTGGGACGCGACGCGTCGAGGCCGACCTCCGCCAGAAACGCCTCTCGCGACGACGAGGTTCCGGCCAGTTCGACGAGCGGGTGGCCGACGAAGGTCGCCGGCGTGCCGGCCGCCTGGTAGATCCCGGGCTCGAACGGGAAGATCACCAGGATCCGGTCGGCCAGCTTCGCGAGCGTGCGCAGCCGTCCCCGGCGCCAGGCCCAGAGCTGCGGCGGGATGTAGTAGACGACCGGCACGCCGAGCCGTCGCATCGCGGCGGCCAGCCGGAAGTTGAAGTCGGGAAAATCGATCGCGACGAAGACGTCGGGCCGCTCGTCGCGGGCCGCGCGCACGAGGCGGCGGTACATCGCGAGCGATCGCGGAAGGACCCGCACCGCCTCCACGAGGCCGGTGACCGCGAGGCCGTGGAAGTCGCCGACCAGCCGTGCCCCGGCCTCGCGCAGCCGCTCGCCGCCGAAGCCGGTCACCTGCACCGACGGGTCGAGCGCCTTCAGGCGATCGGCGAGCGCGGCGGCATAGAGGTCGCCCGACGGCTCGCCGCACGAGATGAACACCCTGGCCATCGGCGGATTATGGCACGCCGGTCATCAGCCGCTCGCAGAACCTCGGCAGCCGCGGCAGCCCCAGCCGCTCGGCCACCGAGTGCACGGCCGGGGCCCGTTCGGCGGCCGGCAGGCCGTCGAGCGCCGCGAGTTCGCTGAGCTCGGCGCTCGGCTCCAGGTCCCACTCCACGCGCGACAGCCCCTGCCGGGCGCCCCTGACCGAGAGCACGTGACCGACGACGCGGAAGCTGAAGTAGTAGCCGAGGAGGTTGGGCCCGGGAATCGGCGTCAGCACGATCGCGACGAGCAGGTAGAAGGTGTCGATCCCGAGCAGCCGGGCGTGGCGGCGGCAGTCGGCCCTGAGGTTCTCCCGCACGATCTCGAGCGAGCGCGCCCGCTCGAGCGTGTCGGGGTGGAACGCGCGGGCCTGCCGGATCCCCTGCAGCCGCCAGAGCACGCGCTGCTCGGCCACGCGTTCGGCCATCCACTTGAGCGACCGCGAGCGCAGCCGCGCGAAGAAGCCCGACGGCGGCTTGCGCTCG
>JAJXZZ010000216.1 GCA_021779795.1 Acidobacteriota bacterium
CCTAGATTTCCCCCCCCTCCCCGTCGATCCAGCCTCCCCCGAGCACCTCGTCGCCGTCGTAGAAGACGGCTGCCTGGCCCGGCGTGACGGCCGGCTGCGGGGCGTCGAACTCGACGCGGACCCGCCCCTCGCCGAGCGGTTCGACCGACGCCGGCGCGGCCGGGTGCCGGTAGCGGATCTGGACCGAGGCCCGAAGGGGACCCGCTGGCGGCCCGCCCGCGATCCAGTTCACCCTCGAGGCATGCAGCGCGCGGCGTTCGAGCGCGGCGCGAGGTCCGACCGTCACGGACTGCGTGGCGGCGTCGATCCGCACGACGTACAGCGGCGCGCGCGCCGAGACGCCGAGCCCCTTGCGCTGGCCCACGGTGAAGCGGTGGATGCCCGCGTGGCGGCCGAGCACGCGGCCTGCCGTGTCCACGATCGGGCCTGGCGGGATTGGCGCGGCCGCCCGGCGCTCGACGACGGCGGCGTAGTCGTCCCCCGGCACGAAGCAGACCTCCTGGCTGTCCCGCTTGTCGGCGACGCGCAGGCCGAGGGACCTGGCCACCGCCCGCACGTCCGTCTTGCGCAGGTCGCCGAGCGGGAACACGGCGCGGGCGAGTTGCGCCTGCGTGAGCGCGAACAGGAAGTACGCCTGGTCCTTCGCCGGATCGACGCCGCGCAGCAGCCGGCGCCGTCCCGTTCCAGGATCCTCGACGACCCTGGCGTAATGGCCGGTCGCCACCGAGTCCGCGCCCAGCGCCAGGGCCCGGTTTACCAGCTCCGCGAACTTCAGCTCGCTGTTGCAGTGGGCGCAGGGCAGCGGCGTGCGGCCGGCGAGGTACTCGCGCACGAAATCGGCGATCACGGTCTCTTCGAACCGGCGCTCGAGGTTGACGATGTAGTGGGGGACGCCGAGCGCCGCGGCCACGCGGCGCGCGTCGTGCAGGTCGTCGAGCGTGCAGCAGGATCCGAAGGCGGCCTGGCCCTCTCCGGCGTCGTAGAGCTGCATCGACAGGCCGACGACGTCCCAGCCTTCCCGCTGGAGCAGCGCCGCCGCCACCGACGAGTCCACGCCGCCCGACATGGCGACGACGATGCGCCGGCGGCCGCGCAGGGGGGCAGGCATCGTCATCTCGCCGCCCGCAGGCGGCCGACGAGCGGGGGCAGGACGGCGAGCGTCCGCTCGATGTCCTCGGCGGTCGTGGTCCACCCCAGGCTGAACCGGATCGACGACTGCACGCGCCTGTGGGGGAGTCCCATCGCGCGGAGGACGTGAGAGGGCTCGAGCGACCCCGACGAGCAGGCGGATCCGGTGGACACGGCGATCCCCTCGAGGTCGAGGGCGATGAGCAGCGACTCGGCTTCCACGCCGTCGAAGGCGACGTTGGCCGTGTTCGCCACGCGGGGCGCGCCCGCGCCGTTGACGGCCGTGCCCGGGATCGCGGCGAGGAGGCCGGCCTCGAGCCGGTCGCGCAGGACGGCGAGGCGGGCGCTCTCGTCGGCCATGCGCGCCCGCGCGAGCCGGGCGGCGACGCCCGCGCCTACGATCGCGGGGACGTTCTCGGTCCCCGCGCGGCGGTTGCGCTCCTGCCGCCCGCCGGTGATCACGCCGGCCATCTTCGTGCCGCGGCGGAGCCAGAGCGCGCCGACGCCCTTCGGCCCGCCGAACTTGTGCGCCGCCAGCGACAGCAGGTCCGCGCCGAGCGCGCGGACGTCCACCGGGATCTTGCCCGCGGCCTGCACCGCGTCGGTGTGAAAGGCGGCGCCGGCGGCGTGAGCCGCGCGCGCCAGCTCTTCGATCGGCTGGATGACGCCCGTCTCGTTGTTGGCCGCGATCACCGAGACCAGCGCGACGTCCGCGCCGAGGACCGACTCGAGCGCGGCCACGTCCACCAGGCCGGTCGCGTGGACGGGCAGGGTCGTGACCGGGCGGCCGCGGCGCGCCAGCGCCCTGGCCGTCTCCAGCACCGCCTCGTGCTCGACGGCGCTGACGACCAGGCGCGGCCGCGCGGCCGGGGCCGCGCCCATCAGTCCCCGGAGCGCGAGGTTGTCGGCCTCGGTGCCGCCCGCGGTGAAGACGATCTCCCCGGGTTCGGCCCCGATGAGGCGGGCCACCTCGGTTCTCGCGTCGTCGAGGGCCGCCTTGGCCCTCTGGCCGAAGGAGTGGATGCTCGAGGCGTTGCCGTACTCGTCGGCCAGCGCCCGCGCCATGGCGTCGAGCGCCTCGGGCACGAGCGGGGTGGTGGCGTTGTGATCGAGGTAGATTCGGGTTGTCATGCGGCCGGCAGGTCGATCATAGCACTGCCGCCGGGCGCGCTTCCGAGGGCGCCGCCTGGGCCCCGATCGCCCGCCGCCGCGCGCGCTTCCGCCGGGTGTCGGCGTGTCGTCCGCGGGCCGGGACAACGGTGGACAATGCCGGAACCGGTCCCATATACTGGCCGAGGATTGCTCGTGCGGCGCGGGCGTGGCGGCCCGCACAGACGGTTCGTCATCGAGGAGGCAGGGCGCCGGAACGGCCTGCCGGGGGGAGAGCATGTGGAAGCGTGACGAGAGCGTGCGGCCGACGGTGGGTCGCGAGCCGGTTCAGCCGACGGCGCCTGGCGGAGCGGCCGCGCACGGCCTCGAAACCGACCTGCGGCGGCCCGGGGACGTCCGCGACGTCGTCAACATCGGCAAGTCGGTCGTGATCAAGGGCGAGCTGAACGGCAGCGAGGACCTCACGGTCGAGGGGTACGTGGACGGCACGATCGAGCTGAAGGATCACGTCCTCACCATCGGCCCGCACGGGCGGATCAAGGCCGAGATCTTCGCCAAGGCCGTGGTCGTGCTGGGCAAGGTGAACGGCAACGTCACCGCCAGCGAGAAGGTGGATATCCGTGACAACGGGTCGGTCGAGGGGAACATCGTCGCGCCGCGCGTGGCGATTGCCGAAGGGGCGCACTTCAGGGGCAGCGTGGACATGCAGCGGAAGCCCGAGGCCGTCAAGCCGCCCGAGGCGCCGAAGGCCGAGACCAAGCCCGTCGCCCAGGCGCCGAACGGCTCCAAGCCGTAACCCGCGCCGCGCACGCGAACCGCACGAGAGCCGGGCCTCAGCCCGCACAGAGGCCCGGCCGCCATTTTCAAGCGAGGGTGCCCCTTGTCCGGTGTTGGGAAGGTCACGGGGTTCCTGTCCCGCCTGACGCGCAAGGCGCCGCCGCCGGCGCGGGCGGCGGTGGCGGGGCCGGAACGCGTCGAGGCCGACCCGGCCCCCGAGCCGGTCGTTTCGACCAAGGCCCTGCGGAAGTTCGTCGGCGCCTTGAGGCAGTGCCCGTCGCCGACGCTGCTCGATCTCGGCCCGGTGCTCGGGCCGAACATCCAGTACTTCGGCGAGCAGCTCGGCTGCAAGGTGATCGTCGAGGACGTGTTCGAGAGCCTCGACCGCTTCGAGGAGGAGGGCCGGCCGTCGGACCTGCCGGCGTTCCTGGAGACGAGGTTCCCGCAGCCGGCCGAGAGCGTGGACGGGATCCTGTGCTGGAACCTGTTCGACTTCCTGGACAGGCCGTCGGCGGACGTCGTCGCGGCGCACGTGATGCGCCTGCTGAAGCCGAACGGCGTGCTCTTCGGGATGTTCGCCACCGATCGCGGTGCCGAGGCGCGCTTCACGAAGTTCGTCGTCGTCGACGACGACGCCTTTCGCCACCGCGAGTACTCGAGGCCGCGGGCGCGCCGGGCGGCGATGCAGAACCGCGACATCGGCCACCTGTTCGGCGAACTGCGGGTGTCGGACCTGTTCCTGCTGCAGACCAGGGTGCGGGAAGTCCTGTTTCGCAAGCCCGGCTACCGGTTGAACAAGTAAGGGGGCGAGCGTCCCATGCGCCCAGTGGTTGCCCTGCTCACGGATTTCGGTGTCCGGGATCACTACGCGGGCACGATGAAGGGCGTGATCCTCGGCATCTGCCCCGAGACGACGCTGGTCGACATCTCGCACGACGTGCCGCCGCACGACGTGCTGACGGCGTCGCTGGAGCTGGCCGCCTGCTACAAGTACTTCCCGGCGGGCACGATCTTCCTCGCCGTCGTCGATCCCGGCGTCGGCTCCTCGCGCCGGCCGCTCGCGGCCGAGGCCGGCGACTACCGGTTCGTCGCGCCCGACAACGGCGTCCTGTCGGCGGTCTTCAAGGAGCTTCCCCCCAGGCGCGTCGTCGAGCTGACCGAGCGCCGCTTCGGGCGCCCGACCGTGAGCCGCACCTTCGAGGGACGCGACCGGTTCGCGCCGGCGGCCGGCTGGCTGGCGAAGGGGACCGACCTGAAAGCCCTCGGCCGCGGGCTGACCGACTACGTCCGGCTGGCCATCCCCGACGCGGTCGCCTCCGAGACGGAGGTGCGCGGCGAGGTGCTGCGGGTGGACCGGTTCGGCAACCTCATCACCAACATCGACCGCCGAGCCTTCGACCGCCTCGGCCGGCTCGGCGAGGTGCCGCTGGAGATCCACGCGGGCGCGCACCTGGTCGGGCGGATGGTGACGACCTACTCGGAGATCGGCCCGGACGAGGTGTGCAGCCTCTTCGGGAGCACGGATCACCTGGAGATTGCGGCCAACGCCGCGAGCGCGGCCGACACGCTCCATCTCGGACGCGGCGCCGCCGTCAGCGTCATCAGGGCCTCATGATGAATTTCGACCTCAGCGACGATCACCGGCTTCTCGAGGAGAGCGTCCGCGAGTGGGGGGCGCGCGAAGTCGCGCCGCGCATCCGCGAGCTGGACCGCCAGCACCGGTTCGACCCGGCCATCCTCGCGCAGATGGCCGACCTCGGCCTGCTCGGCGCCTCCATCCCCGCCGAGTACGGGGGCAGCGGGACCGACTACATCGGCCTCGGCCTCGCCAGCGAGGAACTGGAGTACGTGGACACCTCGCTGCGCGTGATCCTGTCGGTGCACGTGGGGCTGAACAGCCTCACGGTTTTGTCGTGGGGGACCGAGGATCAGAAGCGGCGCTACCTGGTGCCGCAGGCGGAGGGGCGCAAAATCGCCACGTTCGGCCTGACCGAGCCGGCGGCCGGAAGCGACGCGCGCGGGATCCAGACGGTCGCCGTCAAGAAGGGCGACCGGTACCTGCTGACGGGCGAGAAGATGTGGATCTCGCTCGCCGACGTCGCCGATCACTTCCTCGTGATCGCCTGGTCGGACCTCGAGAAGAAGAAGCGGCGCGACCCCTCGGGGATGTCGGCGTTTCTCGTCGAGCGCGCGTTCGAGGGGTTCAGCAGCGGGACGCTGAAGGAGAAGTGGGGCATCCTCGCGGGCAACACCGGCTTCTTCAAGATGGAGGAGGTCGAGGTGCCCGAGGAGAACCTGCTCGGGCGGCCCGGCGAGGGGTTCAAGATCGCGATGTTCGCGTTGGACCAGGGGCGCTACACCGTGGCGGCCGGCGCGACGGGGCTCATCCGCGCCTGCCGGGACGCCGCGGCGACGTACGCCCGGGAGCGGACGACGTTCGGCGTCGAGATCGGGCAGCACCAGTTGGTGAAGGAGCTGATCGCGCAGATGGAATCGGACTACCAGGCCGCGCGCCTGCTCTGGCTGCGGGCCGGGTGGTTGAAGAACGTGGGGCGCCGCAGCACGCGCGAGACGGGACTGGCCAAGTGGTTTGCCACCGTGGCGTCCGAGCGCGCCGCGTCCGACGCGGTGCAGGTGCACGGCGCCAACGGGTACTCGGACGAGTACCCGGTCGGCCGCTTCTACCGGAACTCGAAGGGGGCCGTGATCTACGAGGGGACGCGCGAGATCCACAAGCTGATGCAGGCCGACTACGTGCTGGGGTACCGCGAGGACCGCCCGACGCGCTGCGTGCTGCCTCCCTTCGCCGGCGAGCGCGCGTCCGCGCGCTGACCGCCGCCGCCGGCGGCC
>JAJXZZ010000217.1 GCA_021779795.1 Acidobacteriota bacterium
GTCGTCGCCGAGCTCGTTCGAGTGGCCCGGGGAGAGCGACGAGACGACGCACGTGTCGGTGGTCGATCGGGACCGCAACGCCGTGTCGATGACCTACACGCTCGAGGCGGGCTACGGCTCGAAGATCGTCGTGCCGGGCGCGGGATTCCTGCTCAACAACGAGATGGGCGACTTCAACGCGGGGCCCGGCCTGACGACGGCCGAGGGCCTCATCGGGACCGAGCCGAACCTCGCGGCCCCCGGCAAGCGCATGCTGTCGAGCATGGCGCCGGCCATCCTGTCGAAGGACGGCAAGCTGTTCATGGTGACCGGCAGCCCGGGCGGGCGGACGATCATCAACACGGTGGTCCAGACGATCGTGAACGTGGTGGACTACGGGATGAACGCGCAGGCGGCGGTGGACGCCCCGCGGCTGCACCACCAGTGGCTGCCCGACCGGACCAGCTACGAGCGGTTCGGCCTCTCGCCCGACACGGTGAAGATCCTGCAGGGGATGGGGCACGAGCTTCGGGCCGGCGGCGCGCAGGGCGTAGCCGAGGTCATCCTGGTCGATCCGCGCGACGGCACGCTCGAGGGCGGATCGGACCGCCGCGCGCCGGACGGCGGCGCGGCGGGCGTGAGGTAGCGACGGCTTCCTGGCCGGCGGAAGCGGCGGTCCGCTACGACCCGGGCTGCGCGCGCTGGATGTTCGACGCAATCACTTCCCGGATGTGCCGGAGCGTCTGCGCCGCCGGCGGCAGCGCTTGCCGCTGCGACCGCGCGGCCGCGGCCGCGCTCTCGTAGGCGGCGCGCACCGCCCCCATGACCTCGAGGGCAAACCGCTCCGGGAAGCCGGACCGCGCGTAGTCGTCCACGTACAACTGCCCGTAGACCACCTTGGCCCTGTTGTCGACGAACATGATCGACGCCCGCGTCCGGCTCACCGGCACGAGCACGGCCGCCATGTCCGCCACGACCGGGGCCCCGTCTCCGGCCGAGAGCATCAGCGAAGACGCCTGCAGCAGGCGCGGCTGAAGCGCCATGGCATCCCGGTACTGAGCCATCAGGAACTTGCCGGGCGCATACCACGGGTAGTCGAGGTTGAGCCGGCGCAGCACCGGCTCGAACCGCGGGTCGCTGCCCTCCCCGGCCAGGTACCGCGCCAGCACCCGATCGCCGGCTCGCCCGGCCGAGAGTTGCGCCGCAGACCACGCACGCTGCAGGGCCAGGTCCGACGCGCCGGCCGCCGGCTTCAGGTACGGCAGGATGCCCTCCCGGTCCGCCGCGATCGCCTCGACGTTCTCGGCCATCACCGCCGGGGTCGCGATCGAGAACGGGGCCGAGAATTCGAGGTAGAGCCGGTCGTCGGTGTTGAGCACCCCCGGGCGCCCGAACCGTGCCATCCCGGCCGTGCCCATCACGAAGAAGTCGAGCAGGTCGGAGGCCGACCCCATGTCGATGCGCTGGAGGTCGCCGGCAATGGCCGGATCGGCGATCCGCCGCTCGAGTTCGCGTTCGTCGATGCGAAACGGCGTCGCGCTCCCGACGAGGACGGCGTCATAGTGCTCGAGCCACATCATCGCGTAGGGGAAATGGCGCTGGAAGGTGCGGACGACCGAGGCCAGGTCGAGCGGCGTCAATTCGTAGATCGGCAGCCACTGGGCGATCACGCCGCCGGGGCGGAGGTGCGCGGAGGCCAGGCCGAAGTACTCGCTCGCGTACAGGTAGCCCGCGCCCTGGAACCACGGGTGGATCGGATCGGCGGTGATGACGTCGAACTTCCGGCCGGTCGTCATCAGGAAGTTCCGCCCGTCGTTGATGACGACGCGGACCTTGGGATTGTCGAGGACGCGGTGGTTGTAAGCGGCGAAGGTCCTCGCCACCCCCAGCACTTTCGGCTCGATCTCGGCGATCGTGACGTGATCGACGCTCGGCATCATGGCCGCCGCGCCGGCGGTCATGCCGCTGCCCATCCCGACGACGAACACGTCCTTCGGGTCCCTGGCGAGGAGCGCCGGGAGGTATCCCAGCGTGTACTGCACCTGCTGTGCCTGCAGGTGCGACGACGCTTCGACGCGGCCGTTGGTGACGAACGCCTGCTCTCCGCCCTTGACCCTGATGACGCTGACGATCGACTCGACGCCTTCGGCGTAGTACAGGACGTCGGTGTTCTCGACCGCCTCCTTGACCATGGCCGGCGTCGCGAACGCCTCCGGCTGATTGCTCCTGAAGATCGCGAAGTACTTGCGGTCCCAGATCCGCGCCGCACCGGGGTTGACGGCCAGCACGCCGATGGCGGCAAGCGTGAGGCCCGCGGCGCCGGCGGTCAGCCATCGCGGCCTGCGGAGGCTGGCGAGCACGATCAACCCGAAGCCGATGTTCAACGCCGTCAGCATCTCGAGGGACGCCTCGATGCCGAACCACCGGATCATCAGCAGGCCGCTGACGGCCGCCCCGAGGAGGGCGCCGACGGTGTTGGTGCCGAGGACGTCGCCCACGGCCCGACCGACCGCTTTCCGTCGCAGCGCCAGCGCCTCCCCGGCGATGGGGAACGCGGCGCCCATGAACAGCGCGGGGACGAGCATGTAGAGCGCAGCGATCAGGAAGTTGGCCCAGGTTCTTTCCCGGAACGAGATGACCCCGTCTCCAAGCACGTTCTGCAGCCGGACGGTGTTGGCCGGGATGTCGCGAAGGAAGATCGTGGCGAGGAGGGCCGTCGCCCCGATGACGACCTGGGTCGCGCCGAACCACGCCGCCACCCGCGCGGGCGACGGGCTTGCACGGCGCGCCGTCCGGACGAGCGCTCCGTAAGCCGCGCTGCCGAGCGCGATCCCCGTGAGGAACGCCACGAGGATGATCGTGAATCCGTACACGCTGGCGCCCACGGCGATCGTGAGGACGCGCGTCCACAGCACCTCGTAGCCCAGCGCGCAGAACCCGCTGACGCCGATCCCCCAGAGGACGAGCCTGAGGGGGAGCAGGTCTTTGCGCGCCAGGGCCCCGCCCATCCCCGTTTCGTCGGGGCCGGCGCCTTCCGTCGGCACGGTTCTGGCTGCGCTGTCAGGCACGGCGGCAACCCCGGGCTCCGGGAGCACCAGGCACGCGAGACCGATGAACGTGTTGATGGCGACGGCCACGAGCAGCGTCGCGCTGACCGAGTACAGCCGGAGCAGGACGAAGCCCGCGAGCCCCGCGCCGACCACCGCGCCGAACGTATTGACCCCGTACAGGAACGACAGGTGCCGGCGCAGCGTGTCGGGCTGCCGGCTCACCACGCGCGAGATGACCGGGAGCGTCCCGCCCATCAGCGTCGTCGGCACGATCAGGGCGACGGCGGCGAACAGCAGCCGAACCACGGTGAGATAGACGGCGTCGGCATCGCGCCCGCTGGCCAGCGCGACGTAGATCGCGGGATAGACCTTCATCAGGCCGGCGAACACGAGCGCGAAGACCGCGACGCCGAATTCCAGCAGGCCGTAGAGGCGGAGCGGGCGGCGGGCACGGTCCGCGCGCCGGCCGAAGGCGTAGCCGCCCAGCGCCAGCCCGGCCATGAAGATCGAGAGGACGGCCGTGACCGCCAGGTGCGAGCCCCCGAACACGAGCGTGAGGGACCGAACCCACACCACCTGGTAGACGAGCGCCGCCGCGCCCGACAGGAAGAACAGCACGTAGATTGCGCCTGCCACGAGAAGCGCCGGCATGAACCCTACCTCTCCCTTTTCGCGGGCTGGCCAGTCGGTCGAGCAGCCCGGACCATCCCGTCGAATCGACACGACGACCACCGAACGGAGGAATCCGACCGGCAGGAACAGTCAGCCGACCGACCCTGAACGGGTAGTGAACGAACGGGTGCGAGCCCCGGAACACCGACCTGAGGAACCGACCCGACACCACCCGGCGGACAGGCGCCGCAGCGCCTCTCGCACATGATATACCGGCAGTCTACGGGCCCTGCCAACGGCGCGCCACCGTGCCGGGGCAGTATTCTCCGCTGGCCGCGCGCCGTCCGCGTCAGTATCTCCGGTACCGCCGCAGGTCGGGCGTCGTGCCCGCCACCCAGCCCGTCGCAATCAACGAGCCGATGCCGCCGCTCACCACCGACGCCACGGCGCCGAACCAGTTGGCCACCAGCCCCGCCTCCATCTCGCCGAGCTTCGGGCCGCCCATGAAGAACATCATGTTCACGCCCACCATCCGGCCGCGCAGTTCGTCGGGCGTCTCGAGCTGACGCACGACGTTCCGCAGGACGGTGCTGACCGTGTCGGCCGCCCCCGAAACGGCCAGGCAGAGCAGCGTCAGGCCGAACGAGCGGGACAGTCCAAACACGACGGTGGCCGCCCCGTAGAGCGTGACGGCCCAGACGAGCGTCAGGCCGCGGCGCTCGATGGCGACTTCAACGCCGGCCCTGGCCTGACGACGGCGGAAGGCCTGGTCGGGTCCCCGCCGAACCTCGCGGCCCCCGGCAAGCGCATGCTGTCGAGCATGACGCCGGCGATCCTGTCGAAGGACGGCAAGCTGTTCATGGTCACCGGCAGCCCGGGCGGGCGGACGATCATCAACACGGTGGTCCAGACGATCGTGAACGTGGTGGACTACGGGATGAACGCGCAGGAGGCGGTGGACGCCCCGCGGCTCCACCACCAGTGGCTGCCCGACCGCACCAGCTACGAGCGGTTCGGCCTCTCGCCCGACACGGTGAAGATCCTCGAGGGCATGGGGCACGCGCTGCGCCCCGGCGGCGCGCAGGGAGTCGCCGAGGTCATCCTGGTCGATCCGCGCGACGGCACGCTCGAAGGGGGATCGGACCGCCGCGCGGCGGACGGCGGCGCGGTGGGAGTGAGGTAGCGACGGCTTCCTGGCCGGCGGAGGCGCGCTCGTCTCACGCCTCACGTCCTGCGCCTCGCGCCCGTCGACGCGCTCAGGGCCGCCGCGCCCCCCTCAGGTAAGACCGATGGGTACGCCGCTCGGATAGTGATCCAGTACGCCGCTTGGCGTGGAGACCGCGGTCGATACCGCGTGGCCGATCGCCTCCAGCGCATCGCGACTCCCGACGATGTACGCCGTGCCGTGATGAATCTCCTGCCCGTAGGTGACCAACCTCCTGGTCGTCGGGTGTTCCCCGGACAGTCGCGGCTCTTCGACCTCGTCCGGAGTCTGGGACAGGGCCAACGCCCGCTTCCAGGCCATGCCAAAGCCGAACCTCGCAGCAAGGCACGCCGTGGCCCACCAGGCGAAGAACTCGGCCTGCGGGGCGGCCGGCAGCCAGTCTCGCCCGGTCGCCGGAACGGTCAGCGCCAGGATGAGGATCCCCGAGAGCGTCAGGACGCACCAGGTCTTCGGCGCGAAGGCTCCTCGGAGGGCGCCGTGCGTGAGGATCGCGCCTGCCAGCAGGCCGCCCAGGCCGGAAAGCCTGTACCACTGGGCGTGCCCGCCCGCTCTTCTGGACGGTCCGGCATCAGCACTCCCCTGCACCGGGGCTGCGTCCGCGGTATCAACCGTGTCAGCCGTCGAATCCACAATCCTTCCAATTCTCGAGGACCCGTGGCGGGATCGCTCGGGGCCACACTTCCTGAAAGGACGGCACCCACACGATGGCATCCAGAGGCCAATCCATCGGCCAGGACAACAGGCAGTATTGGCGGTGTCCGACGCCCTGCGGGGTCCGAACAATCGACATGATGTCCGTTCTCAGACGCTGACGGTCGGGCCCGGCCGCGGCGTCAGCCGCCGCTCCACCACTACGACCCGGGCTGCGCACGTTGGATGTTCGACGCAATCACTTCCCGGATGTGCCGGAGCGTCTGCGCCGCCGGCGGCAGCGCTTGCCGCTGCGACCGCGCGGCCGCGGCCGCGCTCTCGTAGGCGG
>JAJXZZ010000003.1 GCA_021779795.1 Acidobacteriota bacterium
GGGAACCGAGTCGAAGTACCTGCTGGTCGGCCTCTCGCGCTGCGGCGTGTGCGGCGGCGGGCTGTCGGTCAAGAGTCGCAGCCACGGGCGGCACCGCGCCTTCTACTACGTGTGCACGGCCTACCACCTCCGGGGGCCGAAGGTGTGTCCGAACTGCCAGGAGCTCGCGATGCCGGAGACCGACGCGCGGGTCCGGGAGCGCATCGGGGAGCAGATCCTCTCGCCGCGCGTCCTGGAGCGCGTGCTCGCGCGAACGCTTGAGCGGTGGGCTGAACCGGAGGCGCCGATCGACGAGGCGGGCGTGCGCCATGAGATCGAGGCGCTCGACCGGAAGATCGGACACCTGACCGCGGCGATCGCGGACGGGGAGGCGGTGGCGTCGATTGTGGAGGCTATCAAAGTGCACGAGGCGCGGCGGCGGGCCCTGGTCGGAAGTCTCGAGGTGCGCCAGGCGCAGCGGCGGGCCGTGGTCACGGCGGGCGACGTCGAGCGGCGCGCGCGGAAGCGCCTTGAGGAATGGCGAGGGATGCTCCCGGGCCAGACGGCGATCGCGCGCCAGGTGATTCGGAAGCTCTTCGACGAGCGGCTGGTCTCGACGCCGTCGGAGGCGGACGGGACCCCGGCCGAGGATCCGAAGGCCGCGGCGTGGGCCCGGATCACCGGCGAGGCGACCTACTCGAAGCTGTTCCTCGGGATTCTATTACCAAGGGGCGTGGCGTCCCCAACGGGATTCGAACCCGTGTTTTGGCCTTGAAAGGGCCACGTCCTGGGCCTCTGGACGATGGGGACGCGCGGTAGGAACTCCAAAGGTTACCACGCGTTAACGGAGAACGGCAAGGCAGCGACTGAGTCCGCGGGGCCCCGGTCAGTAGAGGAACATCGGCTTGCCCAGCATGTCCAACACACGCGGGCGGTAGTGCTCCGCGTCGTAGAGCGCCGCCACGTCGACGCGCTTTCGCCCCGCGACCACCATGTCGAGCGGTACGGTCGTGTAGACCCCCTGCTGCAGCGACACCATCCGCCCCGTGTGCCCGTGCGCGACCTGGTCGCATGCCAGCGAGCCGAACGACACGGCCACCATCCGGTCCAGCGAATCGGGGGCGCCCGAGCGCATGACGTAGGTCAGTTGCTCGTACATGATATTCGCCCCGCTGCGCCGGCGGATCTCCTGCGAGACGAGATAGCCGACGCCGCCGAGCTTCCGGTGCCCGTACGCGTCTTCCTCGCCCGATTCGTGGACCCCGCCGCCGATCGGGTGGGCCCCTTCCGAGATCGTCACCATCGCGTAGTTCGACGGGTTGCGGCGCCGGTCTCCGGCCAACAGGCCGACGAGCCGGTCGATGTCGAACGGCACCTCCGAGATGAGCGCCCGATCGACGTCGGCCAGGTAGGCGGCAAACAGCGACGTCTCGCCCGAGTTGCGGCCGAACAACTCGACGACGCCGATCCGCTCGTGAGAGCCGACCGACGTGCGGAAGTTCGTAATGGCGTCCACCGACCGCGTCACGGCCGTCGAGAAGCCGACGCAGTAGTCGGTCCCGAACACGTCGTTGTCCATCGTCTTCGGGATGGCGACGATGCGGACGCCTTCCTGGTGCAGGCGGCTGGCGAAGCTGAGCGTGTCGTCGCCACCGATGGCGATGAGCGCCTCGAGGCCGAGATGCTCCAGCACGCGGAGCGCGTGCCGCGTGCAGTCCACGCGCCCGTCGGTCAGCGCCGCCCGGTCCTGCGCCCGCACGAACGCCGGAACGTCCTCGGGCTTCATGCTGCTCGGGTTCGTGCGGGACGTGTGGAGAATCGTGCCGCCCGTGCGGTCGATGGTCCGCACGCGCTCGGGCGTGAGCGGCTCCACCCACGGCTCGGCCGACGCGGGCGCGCCCGGGTCGATCTCGAGCAGGCTGAGCCAGCCGCGCCGCAGGCCGAGGACGTCGAGACCGTGGCTGCGGGCCCGCAGCACGATGGCCTTGATCGCGGCATTCAGGCCCGGCACGTCGCCGCCGCCGGTGAGGATGCCGATTCGCCGCATCGTGCCCCTTCCGTCTATCCGCGACAACGGGCCCGGGTCGCCATGCCGGGGCCGGGACCCTACTTGAGCGCCGTCAGCCAGGCCTGCGCCGCTTCGCGGGCGGCCGCCACCGTCTCCCGGCCCGTGCGGTAGCAGAGCTTCCATTCGAATGGCTTGGCTTCGTACCGCGGGTCCGCGAAGCGGCGAACCCCGTCGGCCGTCACGAGGCTGGCGTTGAAGTCGACGTCCTTGCTGCGATCGAGGAACTCCTGCAGGCGGCGCGCGATGAGCACCCTCGGATCGGCGGGGAACCGGAGGTCGTGTTCGCGAACGCTCTCCTGGTAGGCCTTCATCTTGTTCGCGCGCTCTTCCTGGAGGCCCTGGCGCGCCATCGCCTGCTGCTGCGGATCGTTGTCCATCTTCGCGTTCTGAGCTTCCATCATCTTCAGCACGGGTTCCATCTGCGCGCGCATGTCGGGCGGCATGGCGGCGAGGCTCTTCCGGCTCTCTTCCGCCTCCTTCTGGCGCTTCGCACGCTCGGCCGCCAGTTCCTCGTCGACCGTCTTGTCGAATGTCGGAGCGGTGGGCGCGCTCGCCGCGCGCCGCTGCTGATAGTCGGCCTTGAACGCCGCCGACTCCGTGTAGGTCCGGGCCCAGCCGATGGCCGCCTTCACCATGGCCGCGCGCGTGGCGGGCGGCGCGGCCTTGACGGCCCCGGCCGCCACGTACACGTTCACGAACCCGTGGTCGAGGGCGCTGAGGGCCTCGATCCGCGCCTCGGCCTCCTTCACGCCGAGCGCGGCGAGGGCCCCCTGCGCGCCGATGCTCAACCCCCATCCGCACAGCAGGGCGACTGTCAGTGCCGCCACTCTCTCGACAGGTTCATGCACAGTGGTATCTCCTGGTTGGAGCCCTTCGGGCGACCGCTGGCCCGGAACGCGACGGCGCATGATAGCAGAAATTGCGCCCGAAACGGCCCGCGCGTCTGTGCTACGATTCTCCCGGTGAGATGGCGCGAACCCGCCCGGGTCCGCGTCCGGCAGTCCCGCCTCATGGGCCGGTAGCTCAGTGGTAGAGCATCGCACTTTTAATGCGGTGGTCGTGGGTTCGATCCCCACCCGGCTCACCAAATAAGACCAATAGAATCAGAGTCTTACAAAGAGGCTCGGCGGGAGCCTCGGTGACTCGGTGGCCTCAAGAGTGCTGTACGTATGCAGGCGGGGTCCGGTTTGGCCGACTGGCCGCTCAGGGTCTCAGCAGCGAGATCGCCAGCTTGGAACCCGTGCGGACGCCGAGCTGGTACGCGGCTTCGGCTCGGTCGTGACGCTCGCGGTGCATCGCGGAATCCAAGGCGTCCAGGGCGGCGGCGCTCGCCTCCGGCGTGTCGGCCAGCCGCGCGGCGTCGAGCAGTCGCTCCCACTCGGCAAGGAATCGCTGCTCCGCGTCGCGGTCCAGGGCGCGTGCCGGCGCGTGTTCGTCGTCGGTGTCCCAGTGGAGCCGGAGCAGTCTCTTTTCGACCAGGGCGGCGGCGCTCTCGGACGTGGTGACCATGCGGGCCTCCGTGACGCCGTGATTCTCCAGCACGACGGCGCGGCACGTCAAACCGGAATTCCACATACGTCGTGGCGCTGGATCGATATTCGACCTTCCTGTTGAGCTGGAGTAGGATCCGGTCGAACCCGGAGGCCGCATGTCTGAATCCCTGGTCGAGCTGTTCGTGGTCGCCTTTTTCAGCGTCGGCATCATCGCGTTCTTGGTCCCAGTCGGTCGATTCGCGATGCGCCTGCTCGCCGGCTCTCCACGGGCACTCGCGGCTCCGCCAACGCCGCCCGCCCCGACGCCCGCCGACCAACGCACCTTCACGCTGACCACACCGCGGGGGGGCATTCGTGTAGCGCAGTTGAGCGGGTCCGCCGACGACGAATGCGTGGTGTCCGTTGAGAGCGACGGTCCCGCATATGACCGACTCTTCGCGTGGTGGGTGGAGTTGCGACCGGAACGGGAGTCGATGGTATTCCTCCATGCCGATCCTGACGCGCCACTCGATCCGTCCCGCGTAGTCATCACCGAGACCGACGCCGGTGACCGCGTGGGCCGCCTCCCGGTCGCCGAGGCCGTGCTCTATCACGGCGTCATCACGGCTCTCACGGAGCGCAGCCTGACGTGCACGGCGTACTCCAAGATCACCGGCGGCACAGGCTCGCGATCACGGGTGGCGCTGAAGCTGAACCTCGACTCGCCTCGGCGAATCGCGGCCGACTTCCAAATTGCTCCAGAGCGTCTCGTTGTGATGCCGGCCCCACAAGCTGCGGCACCGATACCCGAGTCAGCGAACGCCCCGTCACTTGCTACCGGACGCGGGTACTTCTACGAAGTGGTAGGCGAATCACACTATCAGGAAGCGTTACTTCGGGCGTCGGAGGGCGCGCCTGATGGCCGCTTCACGGCCCGCCTTGTGTTGGAGCCTGAGAACCCGCACGACCCGAACGCTGTCGCCGTCCACAGCCCGGACGGAGAGACCGTAGGTTATCTCCCAGCCGACGATGCAGTGTTGTACGCCCGGTTGCTCACGGACTTGTTGGCGCACGAGGTCGCGCCAGTGTGTCCCGCGACACTCGTCGGGGGAAGCGCGGACAAGCTGAATCTCGGTGTGCGGCTGGACCTCGACAGGCCCACCAACATCGCCAAGCGGTTCGGCGTTCCAGTGCCGCGCCGTCCGCGAGTCGAAAACGATGCTCAGCCCCCCGCCTGAGAGGGTCGCGCCTTGGTCGGACAGGCGAAACGGAGAAGGCGCGGCGGCTGCCGATCAAGCGCCGCCGCGCCCATCGCGATGGGAGCACACCGCTACCTCCGCCCCGGCGTCGCGGGGACCGGGCTGGGGCTGGATTCGACCGGCAGGCACTTGCTCAGCAGCCGGTTGAATTCCTCGAACTCGTCACGGGTTAGTCTCGACAGGTCCGGCGGTGGACCCACAGACATGACCACAGCCGGCGGTGGTCCGTAGCCTCGTAGCCATAGGTGCTCGTCGGCGCGCTGCCTCACCATCTCGCTCTTCGCCCGCTCGGCGCGCCTTATCATTCGTTTAATGATGGCCTCGGCGCACGGTCCGCACTTCTGGCGGATCACGTCGGCCACGGTGAGGCCGATCGGTGGGCGGCCCTTGGGATTGCCGCTCTGGCCGGGTTTGAAGCTCATGCCTCGATCTCCGCTTGTTTATCAACGACCGGCCCGGACGGCGGCGGCGTAGGCGTCGTACCACTCCGGGTGTTCGGCGACCACGCGCGCGAGGGCGCGCGGCTTAGTCAGCGTCGGGTCGCTGGCCATCACCTTGATCGCCGAATCCTCGATCACGTCCCACAGCTCGCCGGCCTGACTGGTCCTGGTCGGCCCGCCGTTCGCCGGCTTCGTCGTCATCGGGTCGTTGACGGCCCGCCCAACCTCCAGCGCGACGGCCCGCCGGCCAGTGTGCGCGTCCACCGTCGCCTCGACCGCGTATGCCTTGGCCAGTGCCGGCCGTGTCTTCAGCACGCGGCCGATGGCGTCGCTCTCGCTGAGCGTCCCGTCGTCCTTCATCACGTCCTTGGCCAGCGCCACGATCTGCGCGTGAGCCGATCCCGCCTCGAAGTGCTTCGTCATCGCCTCTGCCTCCCTTCGGTCACGCGCGAGCAGGAGAGCATCCCCATGCACGCGCCGGAGCCGCTTGGTCGCTTCGTCCAGGCCGACCGGCGGCGCTTCCCACGAGATCCACGGCCAGCGGTCGCTTCTCATCAGTCATCCTCCCGCGCGTCGGCCAACAGGTGACGCCACTCGCTCTTGATCGGCGGCTTCGGGGCGTACGGGCTGGCGTTCAACGTCGCGCTCAAACGCGCCAGCTCGCCCAGCTCGCGGCGGACGTTCCAGCTCGGACGGTAGTGGAGATCGCCGGTTACCTCCATCAGATCCCCGCACAACGCGTACCGGCGGCGCGCGGCCGTGACGTAGGCTTCGACCATCTTCTCGGTCGGGCGAGGCGTGGAGTGGACCGCTTCGAGGAGCCGGCCCTCTTCGTCCTTCAGCTTGGCCAGCACGCGCACCAGCTCGGCCCGCGCCTTCGCGCGCCGTTCGGCTCTGGCCTTGGCCTCGCGCGCCTGAGCGGCTTTGTGATGGACGCGGAGATTGTCGAGCTGCTCCTCCGTTCGGTCGAATTCCGCCTTGAGCGCGGCAACCGCCGCCGACTCGCCGATGAGGCCCTCGGCCAGCACCTCCGCTTCGATCTGCTCCGCGAGGCTGGCAATCTTCTGCCTGGCCTCCGCCTGCGCCGTTTCGACCTCGGCCCGCGTCGGCGCCACGCGCGCCGGCTCCGTCTTCTCGTTCGTCCTCATCGGTCCTCCAGTCAGTTCGTCGGCGCAGCCACGCCGCGAATCTCCATCGCCGCGTCCCACACGCGACGAAACGTCACATCCTCGGGCGCGATCCCCTTGGTCGCGCTGTACAGCGCCTTGGCGAACTCGCTCGCTTCCAGCGCCTCGTGGTAGTGCAGGTACCGGCGGTCGAATTCGCCGAGGCGCACCCGATCCAGCGCGTCCACGTCCTTCAGCAAGCGAGCGAGCTGGAGGTGTGGGATCGGGACGTGGACCAGTTCGTCGTCGGTGCAGTGCGCCACGACGGCTGACCGGATCGCCGGGTAGTCCTCGTCCCGCACACCGCCGCGCGTGAACAGCGCCCGCACGTCGGGACGGTCGGCCAGTCGTCGCCACGCCGCCTCGCCGTGGTTCGGGTCGGCCTCGTCGTTCAGCCGCGCCAAGTCGTGCAGGTAGACCGCCGCCCAGAGGCGCGGCCCCTCGTCGCTCAGGCCGGTGGCAGCGATGAGCCGGAAGGCATGGACCATCACCCGTGCCACATGCGCCGGCCCGTGGACGGCGGTCGCGTTCCAAAAGAGCGAGGCGGGCGGGATGATCTCCTCGTCGCTCACGGTCACCAGCGCCCGGACGGCGGCGGCGCTCGCCATGTCCGGCCCCAACGTGGCGGCGGTTTCGGCGGTGCGTTGCTCGGCGGCGCGCCGGTCACTCGGGAGCTGGTGGAGGATCGGCCGTCCGAGAATCTGGCCCGCCACGACGAACGGCTGCGCGTCAGGCGGCGGCTCCAGGGGTTCCACCGACAGGACGCGAGGGCGCTTCGTGATGATCTCCAGCGGACGCCGCCCGCCGTGCTCGTTGATCTTCACAGCGACGATGGCCGTCTTGTCGATCTCGGCCGTCACCAGCCGGGGCCGGTGCGCGCTAAACCACGCCTCAAATGGCACCCGCGTCGCCCACACCCGATCAGGCGTCCACGAGAACGACACCTCGTTGAGACCGGCCTCCGCGCCTCGGTAGGCGGTGACCATGGCCGGGAGCGCGTCGAGCGCGGCGCGCTCCTTCGCCGTCATCATCAGGTCGCACCGCCCATCGGGGAGGAGCGGCTCCAGCTTTGCGCGGTGAATGCCGATGGGGCCGCCGATCCAGACCTCGCCCAGCACACGAAGGAACGCCTCGCGCTCCACGCCCCTCGCGTCGGCCACACGCGCCAGGAGCGTGCCGATCCGGTCGTTCTTCAGCCCCGCCGCGACGGCCCAGGCCAACTCTCGCTCCGTCAACTGTGGGAGGCCGGCGTCGGTCTGCCAGTAGTAGGGCACGTCAGTCCTGCTCGGCGTTGAGGATCGTCTCGATGACTTCGAGCCGGCCGGCGAGCTGGAGCCGCTCGGCGATCAGCCCGTCAGCCGTGTCCAAGTCGCCCGCCTTCAGCGCCGCCACGATGCGGCGGGTCACCAACTCGATCCCGGCCCTCGTCTCAAGGGCCAGCCTCTCCGTGGGCGGGATGCTCGGGATCAGCTCCGGGTGGGCCAGCAAGTACTCCACGTTGATCACGGTCACCTCCTCGCCGCCTCAGCGGCCCTTTACGGCCCGCCGACCCTCGGTCGGGCCAATCTTCGTCCGCGTCGCCGTTCGCCTCGCCCTGGTCAGCGTGGCCAGCCGGCCAGCGTTTCCACCGTCACCGCTCGCGCGTCGCCTCGATCACGGTGGTCACCGCGTCGGCCACGCGCGCCGCCCACTGGCGCTCGTCCGGCGTCACCGCGCGCTGTTCGCCGTAGCGCCGGACGCGGATCGCCAGCCGGATCGCGCTGTTCCTGATCGCCAGCTTGCCCTTGACGCGCGTGTTGACGAAGCGGCCGTCTAGTTCGCGCACGACGCCGCCTCCGCTGCCGCCCCTCGCCGCTCGCGCTGTTCCATCACAAAGGTCGTGACGCAGGTGTCGTAGTCAGCGCACGGCGGTTGATGAGGGCAACGACCGAAGGCGCGTCGTCTCGTCTCCTCAGCCTGCTTTCGCTCCTTCCGGGTGATCTGCCCTCGGCGACTGCCACGACCGCCCCCCTCGCCCCGCGAGGGGGGTTGGGGGGTATGTTCTTGTTCGTTGGTCGGAGGTCGGAGGTCGGAGTTCCCTTCGGTACAAACGGTGTGCGTAACGGAGTGCGTAACGGGGTCTGTAACGCCGTTACGCTTGTCCCGGTGACGACGCACACGTTCCCGAAGCCGGGCGCGTCCTGCCTGGACTTCGGCCCGCGAGTCGTTCCAGTCCAGCCAGCCGTGGATCAGGTAGTGATCGCCCTTGTCTTCGAGTAGACCGGCCGAGTAACCCATCGGGATCTCGGTCAGCTCAGCGAGCAACCGTGGCGTGCTGCGCGCACTCAGCGCCGGTAGCGCGGCCCTCTTGCTGATGATGCCGTCCGTGAGCTGCTCGGCGGCGTAGGCGAGCATCGCGAGCCAGAGCCGGAAGGCGGCGTCGCTGAGGCCGGCGATCTTCGGGTGACGAATGAAGCCGGAGTGCAACGAGACGTTCACCGTCGCCCCCGGTCCACGCGATGCGCGTTCAGCCAGGCGTCGAGGTCCGCGACTGCGTACCGGATGGTCCGGCCGAGCCTGACGAACGCCGGGCCGTGGCCTTCGCGGCGCGCGCGTCGCAGGTACGGGCGCGACATCGCGACGTAGGCGGCGGCGTCCTTCTCGGACAGCGCGGCGGGCGGAGTCATCGCAGCCCCCGCGCCTGCAAGTACCTTTGAACCTCGACGGCGGTGAACAGCCGCTCGCGCCCGCAGACGGCGACCGGCACGATACGGCCGGCGTTCGACAACCGCCGGACCTGTTCACGGGAGAGGTCCGCGAACTTGGCGACTTCACCTGTGGAGAGAAGTTTCAACATGTGGCCATCCTCAGAGTGCGCCAACGCACAGCGCACTCTCATTAGGCCAGAGGCGAGATCGGCTTACCAGGCAGTCAGGTGGCAGAGTTCGGCGGAACTACGGTCAGCGTCGCGGTCCAAGGGCGCGCCTCACCGCTCGCTCCGAGATGGGCCGCTTACGATCACCCTGCCTGACCGTGACCGCGACACCGGACGGTGTGTCCTTCGCGCCCACGGTCTGAGCGAGCGCAAGGTACGGCTTGCCGATGTTCGTCAGGTTGCGCTCATAGGCCCACCGTAGCAGTGCGTCTCGCCGCGCGTGGTGGGAGATCGCAAAGACGTTGGTTCCGCGCGTGGATGGAAACTCTAGCGCGTTGAGGAGCGCGGCGTGGATCTCGCCATCTCGTGGGGGCTGTTCGGTCAGCAGCAGGAACTTGAGCGCCACACGCCGCAGATAGTTGAAAACCTCGGGCGGGGCGTCCTGTCCTTTCAGGAGCAGGTCTTCCCACGGTGAAAGAGGATCTGGCAGAGCGTCGTGGTCCTTCAGCGGGACGCTCGCAAGCAAAGCCTCGCAAGGCGTCAGGGAACGACTCGGAGCAGCGTTCCGTTTCGTGGTTGTCCCGCGCGCCTTCTCGGTCCGCTTGGCCATCACCGGCCCCCCTTCTTCACCGTCGCTGGTCGGGCGATAGCCCGCACGACGCGGGACATTGTGCGGTGTGGGATGAAGATGAGATCGTCGCCCTGCGACAGAAACACCCCGCCGTGTTCGACGCTGTGCTCGACCACGATGTCAGCCATTCGGTCCGTGTGACGCCGGTCTACTCGAATGACGGTCTTCGGCGTTGCGAGTGTCATGCGTGTCACCCCAGCTTCGCGACGGCGGCGACGAGATTCTCGTTGCTGAGATGCGCGTATCGCTGCGTCATCAGCGTGGACTTGTGGCCGAGCACTTGACTGACGACGAAAAGGTCCGTGCCTTGCTGGACCATCCGGCTCGCGGCGTGGTGGCGTAGGTCGTGGAACCGGAAGCCCTTGATCTGCGCGTCCTTCAGCAGCGCCGTGAACGCCGTCTTGACCGACTGGATCGCCTTGCCTCGGTCGCCGGGAAACACTAACGCGGCGGCGTCCGGGTGCTCGGGCTTCCACTTGTTCAGCGCGGCGAGTGCGGTCGCGTTGAGCGGTACGCGCCGTGTGTGGCCCGTCTTCGCCGTCGTCCCGCGAATCGTGAGCATCCTCGCCACGAGATCCACGTCGGCCCATCGGAGGCCGAGCAGTTCACCACGCCTCGCGCCTGTGTTCATCGCGAGCACGACGAGCGGCTGGATGTGATCGACGTACTGGTCGGCGGGGAAGTCTGGGACCGGCTTGAAGCCGCGCGCCTTGCGCCACTCGTTGAAGCGGGCGCGCGCCTCGCGGTGGTCGGTCTCGCGGGCGTCGAGTGCTGCCAGGAGACGCTTCTCCTCCGCGTCGCTGAGGTAGCGGACGCGAGCGAACTTGTCCACGCTCGTGACCTTGACGGATTTTAGCGGGTGCCGTCCCGGCATCGCGCCCCAGTCGAGGGCGCGGCTCAAGACACCTTTCAGCGCCGCGATCTCGCGATTGGTCGTGCTGGCCGTGATGCCGTCCTTGTGGCGCTTCGTGCGCCACGCCTCGACGGCGAACGCGGTGATCTCGGTGAGGCGCTTGTCGAGCAGCGTAGGAAAGGCACGCAGGACGCGGTCAACGGTCGCGTGGCCATCGCGATGCTTGGCAACCGCCCACTCCTTGAACGGCCCTTCTAAGAACGTGCGGAGGCTCGCGGCCCTCTTGCGCCGTTTCTCGGCGATGGGGTCTTGCCCCTTCGCGTCCTCGCCGAGCCGGGCCTTCGCCTCTGTCCGAGCATCCTCGACGGTCAGCTTGCTGGTCGGCGCGAGCACCATCACCCGGCCGCGCCCGAAGGACACCGCAAACGCCGCTTTCCCGGTCGCGTAGACGCGCACGAGGAGGCCGGGCTGTCCGGTGTCGCGAATGTCGAACGCGCGACCGGGCTGGATCTTGTGGACCACTCGCGCGGCGTCGCGGATCTCGTAGCCTCGGTACGGCTTGATCCGGGCGATCACGTCCTCGGTGAGCTTGACCTTCATGAGTGTCCTCCGGTACCAAGAGTGCGGTACGTATGCAGTTCGGTCCGACTCACGAACACCACACGAGATACAAGTATAGCAGTTCGCCTCTCGAAATAAGCCCGTAAACATTGGCTAAAGCAGAGGTGTGAAGGGGGGCGAGGCGATCTGGTCAGGATCGGGAGAGACCCCGGAAATTGGCACTTTTAATGCGGTGGTCGTGGGTTCGATCCCCACCCGGCTCACCACGCCAATTTCAGGCAGACCAGCCACGTAGATACAGGGCTCCTTTCGGTTGCGCTGCGCGCCCGGAATCGTCGGACTCGTGTCCCACTCTGCGACGCCGGTTGCGGTTGAGTTGGCCCTCGTCGCCCGATGGAATCCGCCACGTCATCTCGTCGCGGGGGGCTGCATGTCAAGACGGTTTCGGCGGGGCGCGGTCAGCCTGCTGGTCGCGTGTGCGGCACTGCAGTTCGGCGGAGTGTCACACCTGCGCGTCCCGGCGACCGACCTCGACGACGGTCTTCGTGCCGCACGACCAGGGGAAGCCGAAGTAGCGCCCGCCCGAACCGAGGCCGGCATCGACGGCCGCTCGCCGATGCCGGCCTCGAACTTTCCGTCGCAGACACCCGTCAGTCCAGTGCAGGCGCGTGCCGGGCCGTTTGACACCCGGCGAGCCCACGCCGTAGTGTGGACGGATTGACCCGCGCCTCGTGTTCGGCCGGAGCGATGGGGCCCCGCCCCGCCCGCCAGGGCCGAAGACCAACTGGAGGACGACAGTGACCAAGTTCGCGATCGTGCCGTACCTGCTCGCCGCCGTGGCCGCCGTGCCGCTCGTGGCCGCCCGGGTGCCCGCCGTCAAGCCGCTGGTGTCGGGCATCGACGTGTCCGCCCTCGACAAGTCGGTGCGCCCGCAGGACGACTTCTTCCGCTACGTCAACGGCACCTGGCTCGAGAAGACGCCCATCCCGGCCGACAGGGCCAGCTACGGCAGCTTCGAGATGCTGTTCGACAAGACCGAAGCCGACTTGCGCGCCATCGTCGAGGCGGCCGCGAAGAAGGGCGGCGCGCCGGCATCGGACAGCCGCAAGATCGGCGATTTCTACGCCACCTTCATGGACGAGCCGCGCGTCGAGTCGCTCGGCATCAAGCCGCTCGAACCCGAGCTGGCGGCCATCGACGCGATCCACACCAAGGCCGACCTCGCCCGCGCCTTCGCGCACATGCTGAAGCTCGGCTGCGACGCGCCGTTTGCCGCCTTCACCGAGGGCGACTTCAAGGATCCCAAGACCGAGGCGCTGTTCGTGTACCAGAGCGGCCTCGGCCTCCCCGATCGCGACTACTACACCAAGGACGACGCCAAGCTGGCCGAGTACCGGACCAAGTACGTCGCCTTCCTCGCGGCGATGGACAAGCTGGCCGGCCTGGCGGCCCCCGACGCCGAGGCCTCCGGCATCATGGCGCTCGAGACGCACCTGGCGCAGAACCAGTGGACCAACGTCGAGACGCGCGACATGGGGAAGATGTACAACAAGGTCGCCGTCGCCGACCTCTCGAAGGAGTTCCCGGGGTTCGACTGGGCGGCCTGGATGGGCGAGCTGAAGATCGCGTCGTTGCCTGCCGTGATCGTCGCGCAGCCCAGCTACATCAAGGCCGTGGCCGCCGCCGTCAACGACTGGCCCGTCGATCGCTGGAAGCCCTACCTCAAGTCCTCGCTGCTGCGCGGCTACGCCCCGTACCTGTCGAAGCCGTTCGTGGACGCCCGGTTCGAGTTCTACGGCAAGACGCTCAGCGGCACGCCCGAGCAGCGCCCGCGCTGGAAGCGCGCCGTGGCGGCCATCGACGCAAATCTGGGCGAGATGCTCGGCAAGCTCTACGTCCGCGAGCACTTCACGCCGCAGGCCAAGGCCCGCATGGAGACGCTGGTCGCCAACCTGCAGCGCGCGTACAAGGACGGCATCGACCACCTCGACTGGATGAGCCCCGAGACGAAGAAGCAGGCGCAGGTCAAGCTGGCGGCGTTCCGCGCCAAGATCGGCTACCCCAGCAAGTGGCGCGACTACTCGACGGTGCAGGTGGTGCGCGGCGACCTGGTCGGCAACATGATGCGCGCGCAGGCGGCCGAGCTCGAGTACCAGCTCGCCAAGGCCGGCAAGCCGATCGATCCGGAAGAGTGGGGAATGACCCCCCAGACGATCAACGCCTACTACAACCCGGTCCGCAACGAGGTCGTCTTCCCGGCCGCGATTCTCCAGCCGCCGTTCTTCAACATGGCGGCCGACGACGCGGTGAACTACGGGGGGATCGGGGCGGTGATCGGCCACGAGATGGGACACGGCTTCGACGACCAGGGGCGCCGCTTCGACGGCACCGGCACCATGCGCGACTGGTGGACCGACGCCGACGCCGCGGCCTACGAGAAGAGGACGGCGCGCCTGGTGGCGCAGTTCTCGGCCTACGAGGTGCTGCCCGGCCTCAAGGTCAACGGCCAGCTGACGCTCGGCGAGAACATCGGCGACCTGACCGGCCTCACCATCGCCTACCGCGCCTACCACATGGCGCTCGCGGGCAAGCCGGCGCCGGTCATCGACGGCCTCACCGGCGACCAGCGGTTCTTCATGGGGTGGGCGCAGGTCTGGCGCTCCAAGGAGCGCGACGACGCCCTGCGGCAGCAGGTGCTGTCGAACGTGCACGCGCCGTCCAGCGTGCGGGCGAACGGCCCGCTCGGCGACGTGCCGGAGTTCTACACGGCGTTCGACGTCAAGCCGGGCGACAAGCTGTACATCCCGCCCGACGAGCGCGTGAAGATCTGGTAGGCCGGGGGCGCGGGGGGCTTCGCCCGGGGCCCCCCGCGGCTCAGCGCCGGTTGTAGGAAATCGAGATGCCTTCGCCGGACGGCGTGACGATGGACGTCACCAGGTTCGGGTAGCGCTCGATGGCGTCGAGGAAGTCGGGCATGTCCTTGCCCTTGTTGACGACGTTGTGGGCCAGGAAGACGCCGCCCCCGTCCAGCCGCGGCAGCACCATGTCGAGAAACCGCCTGTAGTCCTTCTTCCAGGCGTCGAGGAACACGAAGTCGAACGTCCCCGGCAGCTTCGGGATCACCTTGAAGGCGTCGCCCTGCACGACCTGGACGATGTCCGAGAGGCCGGCCCGGCGCACGTTGTCGGCCGCCTGCCTCGCGCGGGCGGCGTCGTACTCGATCGACACCAGCCGCCCGCCGGTCTCGCGCAGGCCGAGGCCGATCCAGATCGTGCTGTAGCCGCTGGCCGACCCGATCTCCAGCGCGCGCTTGGAGCGGGAGGCCGCGGCCATCACGCGCAGGAACCGCCCGTCCTCTTCCGACACGGCGAGCAGCCCGCTGTCGGCCTGCTTGATCTGGCCCAGGAGCTTCGCCAGGTCGGGGGTGATCTGGGCGGGGGGCCTCGGCGGCTGCGCCGGCGCGCCCGCCCTCGCGGACACCCCTGGCCCGGCCGCCAGCAGGAACGCCGCCGCCGCGAGCGGCAGCCCCGTCTTCAACCATCGCGAACGCGTGATCCTCATCTCGTACCTCGTGTCGCGGTCAACCAGTCCGCCAGCTGCCCCGCGGTCTTGCGCGCGTCGGCCACGCAGTCGGGAACGCCAACGCCCCGGAAGCCCGACCCGGTGACGTAGAGGCCGGGCAGCCGGGCCAGGCGCTCGTCGATCGCCGCGACGATGTCCAGGTGGCCGACGTTGTGCTGGGCATTGGCGCGTTCCCAGCGGTGGAGGCGCGCGAACAGCGGCTGCCCGGTGATGCCGTGAAGCCGTTCGAGCTCCGCCTTCGACGAGGCGATCAGGTCGTCGTCGCTGCGCAGGACGGCCGCGGGGTCGCGCGCGCCGCCGATGAACGTCCGCAGCAGGACGTGCCCCTCGGGGGCGCGCGACCGCCACTTGGACGACACCCACGACCCCGCCATGATCGTCGTCTTCTCGACCCTGGGGATGACGAACCCCGAGCCCCGCAGCGGGTGCGCGACGTCCTCGCGCCGGTAGCCGAACGTCGCCGTGGCGCTCGAGGCGTACGGGACCCGGGCGCAGAGCGACGCGAGATCGCCGTCCAGGCCCTGCAGCAGGTCGGCCGCCACGAACGCCGGCGTGCAGACGACGACCGCCGCCGCCGACAGCGTCTCACCCGATTCGAGCGTGACCTCGTACGCGCGGCGGCGCGCGATCGACCGCACGCCCAGGCGGAGCGAGAGCGAACCGGCGGGCAGCACCCGCACCAGGGCGTCCACGATCTCCTGCAGGCCGCCGGGCAGTGACATGAAGGCGCCGTTGCTCGACTTGGGCTGACGGATCTGGCGGAAGGCGCGCAGCACGCTGCCGTACTTCCGCTCGGCTTCCAGGAAGCGCGGGAACAACGCCCGCATCGAGAGCCGGTCCACGTCGCCCGCGTGGATGCCGGCCAGCAGGGGCTCGGCCAGGTAGGTGACCGTCTCCGACCCGAACCGCCGCCCGATGAACGACGCGATCGACTCGTCGCTTCCGTTCCGCCGGCGGGGGACGAACAGCTCGGCGGCCATCCGCACCTTTCCCGGCAGCGAGAAGAGGCGCGTGGCGGCCAGCGCCGTGACGTTGCGCGGGATGCCCAGCAGCGAGCTCTCGGGCAGCGGGTGCAGCGTCCGCCCGCGGAGGATGAACGCCGCGCGCGGCAGCGAGGTGGGGAAGAGCCGGTCGCCGAGGCCGAGCTCCTTGCACAGCGTGATCGCGGCGGGCTTCTGGATGAGCAGCGCGTCCGGCCCCGCGTCGAACGTGAATCCGTCCACCTGCTCGGTCAGGATCACGCCGCCGGCCCGGTCCGCGCGCTCGACCAGGCGGAAGCCGACGCCGCGGCGCTGCAGCTCGTAGGCCGTCGCCAGCCCCGCGATCCCGCCGCCCACGATGAGAACGTCCGTCGATGTCTCCATGCACTCCATCCAGCGGCCGATGACGCCGCGGCCCTGCCGCGGCCGTGCGCGGGGCTCCCGCGCCAGGCCCCGTCCGCCGGCCCGCGCCGTTACCCGGCGCTCGCCCTGGCCAGCTCCTCGAGCAGCGCGATGAACAGGGGCGAGTCGTTGAGCGACTCGGTCCGGCGGAGGCTGACGCCGCACGCGGAGGCGGCGGCCGCCGCCTGCACGTCGATGTCGAACAGGACCTCCGTATGATCGCACACGAAGCCGATCGGCACGACCAGCACGCGGCGCCACCCGGCCGCGGCGCGCTCGCGGATGAGCCCGTCGAGGTCGGGGCCGATCCACGGCTCTGGCGTCCGGCCGGCGCTCTGGAAGGCCACCTCGTACTCGGCGATTCCCGCCCGCGCCGCCACGCCGGCGGCAGTGGCTCTGACCTGGTCGGTGTACGGGTCGCCGGACGCGATCACCCGCTCGGGCAGCGAGTGGGCCGTGAAGACCACCCGTTCGCCCGGGGCAGGCCCGCCGCGCTCCCGTATCCGGGCGGCAAAGGCGTCGAGCAGGCGCGGATGGTCGTGGTACGACGTCACGCACTCGAACGAGACGCCGGCGGGCATCGCGGCCGTGGCCGCCTCGACGTACTTCTGCGCGCTCAGCGTGGAGAACTGCGGCGCGAGCGGAATGCCGACCACCCGCGTCACGCCCGCGCCGACGAGGCCGGCGACGGCGTCGGCAACGAACGGGTGCCAGTTGCGCATCCCCACCACGACCGGCAGGCCGGGGCCCAGCCTCGCGGCCAGCGCGTCGCGCTGCCGGAAGGTGATGTCGGTCAGCGGGGAGCGGCCGCCGATCGCCGCATAGTTGTGCCGCATTTCGGCGACCAGTTCCGGCGAGGGCGGACGCCCGCCGCGCACGAGCGTCAGGTACTCGGGCATCTGGTCGAGCGAGGATGGCGTCCCGTGCGCCAGGAGGAGGATCGCCGTAGACATAGTAGGGCTCAAGGCTCAGGGCTCAGGGCTGATGGCCCAGGCCTGTTCCGCTGCCGGCGGCCTTGAACGCGTGCACGTGGTTCGCCAACACTTCCACCGCCTCCACGCTCGTGCCGGGCAGGATGCCGTGGCCCAGGTTGAAGATGTGGCCCGGCCGCCCGCCCGCGCGCCGCAGCACGTCGTCGGCGGCGGCGACGAGGCGGCCGGTCGGCGCGAGGAGCAGCGTCGGGTCGAGGTTCCCCTGGATGGCGCGCTCCGGCCCGATGAGGGCCCACGCGTCGTCGAGCGGGATCCGCCAGTCGGCGCCGATCACCTCTCCGCCCGCCTCGGCGAGGAGGGGCAGGAGCGTGGCGGTGCCGGTCCCGAAGTGGATGGCGGGGGCGCCCGAGGGCTTCAGCCTGTCGAAGATGTGCCGGCAGTGGGGGAGGACGAACTCCCGGTAGTCGGCCGGGCTGAGCACGCCGACCCACGAGTCGAACAGTTGCACCACGTCGGCGCCGGCCTCGACCTGGGCCAGCAGGTAGTCGGCCGCGGTTTCGGCAAACAGGGCGCACAGGCGATGCCAGGCCGCCGGGTTGCCGTACATGAGCGCCTTGGTGTGCGCGTATTGCGTGGAGTGGCCCCCCTCGATCGCGTACGAGGCCAGCGTGAACGGGGCGCCGGTGAACCCGATCAAGGGCACCCGGCCGTCCAGTTCGCGCTTGGTCAGCCGGATCGCCTCGAGGACGTGGGCCAGCGCCTCCCGGGGCTCGATGGGCGACAGCGCGTCGATGTCGGCCTCGGACCTGATGGGGCGCTCCACGCGCGGCCCGTCCCCCTTGAAGAAGTCGAAGGGGAGGCCGAGCGGCTGGAGGGGCAGCAGCAGGTCCGAAAAGATGATGGCGGCGTCGAGCGGGAACCGCCGGATCGGCTGCAGCGTCACCTCGACGGCCAGTTCAGGCGTGCGGCAGAGGTCGAGCATCGAGTGCCGCTCGCGCAGCGCCCGGTATTCCTTCATGTACCGGCCCGCCTGGCGCATGAACCAGACGGGGGTGGCATCGACGGGTTGGCGGCGGCAGGCGCGAAGGAATCTGTCGTTCATGGCGTGGGCTCCAGGCGAGCGGCAAAGCACCAAGTATGGCACATTCCCCGCGCCCGGCGCGCGGGCCCGGAGGGCCGCCCGGAGCCGGCTCCGGTGCCGGCGTCGCCCGGCCAGTTGACAATAGTGGTAAAATCGCCTGCTTGATCGGCATATCGTGGCAGGGGCCGGTGTTCTCAAGGGAGGCCGTGTGACGCCCATCCTGGTGCGCCCGGTGCGCGAACAGCTCGAGCACGACCGCGTGATTCGCTTGCTGCAGCAGCGTTGGCGGCGCAAGTACGCGGTCGGGATCAACCAGGGGAGCGAGACCACCGCCGTCGTCGGCCAGCCCGATGCGCCCATCTACCCGGACGTCGTCCTGGCCCCTCTCGGCCGGCCCGCCAAGCCCGAGATCCTCGTCGAGGTGGAGACCGGCGAATCGGTCAACAACCTCGAGGCGATGTTCGAGTGGGTGCGGATGGCGCAGCTCAAGGCGGCGTTCCACTTGTACGTGCCGTCCGGGTCGGTGGATGCGGCCCGCCGCCTGTGCGCCGACCACAAGATCCCCGTCGCCGAGATCTGGACGTACCATCCCATGGGCGACCAGATGCGCTTCACGCAGGTCTACAAGGCTCCCGAGTCCAGGCGGGCCTCGCGGCGCGCGGCCGAGGCGGCCGCGGCGCCGAAGAAGGCGGCCAGGCCCGCCCCGTCCGCCCGCGCGAAGAAGGAGAAGCCGGCGGCCAGGAAGGCGCCGGCCGCAAAGCGGCCAGCGGCCGCGAAGAAGCCTGCCGGCTCCAGGAAACCCGCCGCGGCGAAGCAGGGCGCCGGCAAGACCGCCACGCGGAAGCCTGCGCCGCGCAAGTTGCCCCGGCCGGCGGCCAGGGCCCAGAAGAAGAAGTGACCGCCGGGGCGGCCGCCGCGGCCGCCTGAGCCCGGTTCCGCGCCTCGTTCGCCGACCAGATCAGCACGCGCCAGCCCTTCCGTCGCGCCGGAGTCCCTCCCGGCCGCGCGCGGCGGGCCGCGCTATACTTGGAGCATGCGCATGGCATTACGGTCGAGTTTCCCGTTCCTGGGCGTTGCCTTGCTGTCGGCCACCCTGGCGGGCAGCGGGTCGGCGGGCCAGGATCCCAAAGGGCAGGGCCAGGCGACGAGTGCCGCGCCCCGCGGCCCGATCACGGTGCCGCAGGTCGTGCCTCCCCAGACCACCCCGCTGGTGTTCCGGTCGGGCGTCCAGATGGTAACGACCGACGTCATCGCTCGCGATTCCAACGGTCAGTTCGTGGCCGATCTGAAGCCGGGCGAGTTCCAGGTCTACGAGGACGGCGTGAAGCAGGACGTCGTGCAGATGCTCCTCTTCCACGGCGGGCGCCAGTTCAGCCCGCTGGCCGCCCCCGTGCAGACGCAGCGGGAGGGGATCGTGCTTCCGCCGCCGCGGCCGACCAATGACAGCGCGGGACGCATCTTCGTCTTCTTCCTCGACGACCTGCACCTCGACTTCCGCGAGTCGGGGCGCGTCAAGGAGCTGGTCAAGAAGCTGCGGCAGGAGCTGGTGCACGAAGGCGACATGTTCTGCATCGTGTCCACCGGCCCCTCGTCGATCGCGATCAACATGACGTACGACCCCAAGCGGCTCGACGAGGCGATGAAGCGGATCACCGGCGCGGGCCTGAGCCCGAACGACATCGTCGAGGGCGGGACGGGCAGCGAGGGGCCGCCCGAAGTCCGCTACCGGGCGCACGTGGCCTTCTCGACCGCCTACGATCTGCTCCAGCAGCTCGAACAGATCCGCGACAAGCGGAAGGCGTTCATCTACATCAGCAACGGCTACGACTTCAACCCGTTCGCCGGGTCGATCGCCCAGTCGCAGTCGGATCGGTACGCGCAAGGCCAGCGGGGCAACGGCGACACGGGCAACGGGCAGATGTACCAGAACGCGACCGACGACCCGACGAATCTGTACAACCAGGAAGGGGCGGAGTTCGCCGATGCCGACCTGGCGCGCGAGCTGGCCGAGCTGACCCGGACGGCGAACCGGGCGAACGTCAGCTTCTACACGATCGATCCCCGCGGCCTGGTCGGGATGATGGACATGGACCAGAAGGTCGATCAGACCGAGTGGCAGGACTACATCCGCAAGTCGCAGGACAGCCTGCTGGTGCTCGCCCACGAGACCGGCGGGATCGCCGTCATCAACTCGAACGACTTCGACAAGGCGATCAAGCGGATCGACGCCGAGACGAGCGACTACTACGTGCTCGGCTACTACTCGAGCAACCCCGACCCGATTCGGCGCAACCGGCGCATCGAGATCAAGGTGACGCGCAACGGCGTCACGGTCTGGGCCCGGCCTGGATACTCGCTGAAGAGCAAGAAGAAGTAAGGGCCGGGGAGCGGCAAGGAAGAAGTACGAAGTAGGAAGTACGAAGTAGGAAGTACGAAGTGGGAAGCACGGCGTGGCCCGCACGCCGCAAGACCTGAGACGAAAGAAAGGGCCAGGGGAACGTTCCCCTGGCCCTTTCACGTGTACTCGGCGACTACGGCGCCGGGCTGCAGGCCGAGAGCCCACAGCCCGGAGCCCGAAGCCGTCCTAGAACCGGAACCGTGCGCCGATCTGCATCTGCCACCGCGAGCGGAGATCGTCGCGGGTGAAGGCGCCAAGGTAGCTCGACGAGGTGATCCGCGAGATGTTGTAGGTGTAGAGGCCGGTCGTCGAGTTGTACGACACGTTGTTGAACGGCTCGTTCATCGGGAACCCGCCCCAGTACTTCCAGCCCCAGTCCTTGTTCAGCAGGTTGAGGAAGTTGAAGACGGTCACCGTGACCTCCGCCTTCGTCTTGCGGCCGGTCGGGACGTTGAGACTGTACTGGACGTCCAGCGAGTTCTGCCAGGGGGCGCGCCCGCAGTTGCGCGGCACGATCTGGCCGACGTAGGCGCTCGCGCACGCGTCCTGCATCAGGTAGGCGTTGAGCTGATCCCACGTGCCGCCGGTTACCGTGACCTCGCTCGACGAGGCCGGGATGTAGGCCAGGTCGTTGTAGGCGCCGTCGCCGTTGGCGTCGTTGTAGTACCCCAGCGAGTACGGGCGACCGGACATGCCGTTGTAGAACAACGACACCTGGTGGGACAGCCCGTAGGTCTGCGGCAGGTTGATGCTCGCCGTGAAGTTCAGGCGGTGACCCGGGTCGTAGCTGGAACGGGCGAGCTCCGGGTTGTTCATGTCGTACCGGGACGGGTTGTTCGCCCAGTTGGACCGCGCGACGCTCGACGTGCCGTCGTTGACCGAGTACGCCCGGCCATAGAGGTACGACGCCTTGAGGTAGATGCCGTGCCGGTACGGCCGCTCCGCCGTGAACGCGATCGACCAGGACTTGCCCTCGGTCGTGTTGTACAGCAGCATCGCGTCGTTCAGGTTCGTGTCGACCTTCGTTTCCGTCAGCATGCCGTTCGGCCACGAGCCGTTGGACGTGTAGTTCAGGTTCTTGTAGTTGATGTCCTTCACCGTCTTCGTGAAGAGGAACTCCGCCGTGCCGACGAACCCGAACCCCAGGTCATGGTCGAGCGCCAGGTTCCCGCGGACGACCTCGGGGTACTTGTAGTTCGGGTCGATCAGGTTGATCGTCTGCCGGCCCGTGCTCCCGCCCGTCACCGTCGTCGGCTGGTTGTTCGGATCCGCCACGAACGGGATCGTGTTCGTCGATCTGTAGTAGATCGACAGGCTGGTGAAGTCCATGCCGGTGTTGCTGTACTGGTTCGACAGCCACACGTACGGCGTCCGGCCGGTGAACAGGCCCACGCCGCCGCGGATCTGACTGCGCGCCGTCGCGGTGCCGTTGCTCAGGTCCCAGTTGAAGCCGACGCGCGGCGAGAACATCGTCGGCGCGGGCACAACCGCGGTCGAATAGCCGAAGTCGCTCATCGCCAGCGGGTTGTCCTTCGGGGTGTCGGGGAAGCGCGGGAGGTCGACGCGCGCGCCGTAGGTCAGCGTGAAGTTCGGCTTCGCGCGCCACTTGTCACCCGCGTAGAAACCCCACTGCTGCACGCTGAAGTCGGCGGCCAGCAGCGGGTTCGACGGGTCGTTCGAGAAGTTGTGGCTGTAGCTCTGGGCGATCCCCGCCTCGAAGTTCGCGAGGCTGCTGAAGCGGTAGTTGCCGTAGAGGTTCTGGATGAACAGGTTGTAGAACTTGTAGAACTCGTTCTGCGTGCCGAACTGGATCGTGTGCTGCCCGCGGACGTACGTGATGTCGTCGCTGAGCTGCACGATGTCCTGGTTGAGGGCGTTGGCCTGCGACGAGTACTCCGTGCCCATGTAGACCGACGTGCCGTCGGAGAGGTCCACGCGGACCGCCGGGAAGTCCGAGTACCCGGGCTGGCCGCCGCGCTTGTTCCGCTCGCGCTGGTACGTCACGCGGAGTTCGTTGAACATCCGGCCGAACGAGCTGTTCAACTGGGCGACCGACGACAGCATCTTGTCGGTCATGTGGTAGAACTCCGAGGGCATCGCATAGCTGAAGTTGCTCGAGCCCCCCACGTCGGCCGTGGCGTCCACGTAGTTCTCACGGATGGTCAGCTGGTGCCTCGACCCGATGTTGAAGTCCACGCGCCCGAAGATCTTGTTGCTGTTGTTCGTCTTGCTGAACCCGCTGAGGCCGCCCGGGTCGTAGCCGTAGATGTTCTTCGCGGCGTCCGCGACCGCCTGTACCAGGGCCTGCGAGCTGAACTGCTGGCCGGACGAGCCGTCGGCCGAGAAGCTGTCCGGCGTGCTCTTGCGGGCGAAGTCGATGTTGGCGAAGAAGAAAGCCTTGTCCTTCAGGATCGGGCCGCCGAGCGTGGCGCCGAACTGCTTGTCGCTGAATGGGCCCACCTTGCTGTCGGCCGGATCCGGGTTTGCCTGCGTGGCGATCATCGGGATGGTCCCGATGAGGTGCTGGTTGCGGCCCAGGTAGTACCCGCCGCCGTGGAAGGCGTTGGTGCCGCTCTTGGTGACGGCGTTGATGCCGCCGCCCGCGAACCCGCCCTGGCGCACGTCGTAGGGCGACACGACCAGCTGGATTTCCTGAATCGCGTCGAGGCTGATCGGCTGCGTGCTCGTCTGGCCGCCCGGCGTGCCCGAGGCCGCGAGGCCGAACACGTCGTTGTTCACCGCGCCGTCGATCTGCATGTTGTTGTAGCGGTTGTTCATCCCCGCCACCTGGATCGACTCGTCGTAGTTCGCGCTGCTCTGCGTGACGTTGAAGTAGGGCGACGTGCGCGCGAAGTCGTTGATGCTGCGGCTGATCGTCGGGAGCGACTGGATCTGCTGCGACCCGATGTTGTCCGCCGTGCCCGCGCGCTCGGTGTCGATCACCTGCGCCTGCGCCACGACGTTGACCGTTTCGCTCACCGACGCCAGGTTCATCGTGAAGTCCACCGACCGCGTCTCGCCCAGCGCCACCATGACGCCCGTCTGCTCGGAGTCCCTGAACCCGGGCATCGTCACCTTGATGGTGTAGGGGCCGCCGACGCGGACCGAGACCATCGTGAAGCGGCCGTCGCTCTGCGTCACGGCCTCGTAGGTCGTGCCCGTGGGCGTGTGAGTGGCAATGACGGTGGCGCCGGGCAGCACGCCCTTCTGGGCGTCCATCACCACGCCGGTGAGCGTCCCGGACGTCACGTTCTGGCCAAAGCCAGCCTGCGCTCCGGCGAGCAGCAGGACCACCGCCGCCGCCAGGCTCAGGATTTTCTTGGTTAGGCTGTTCATGCTTTGCTCCGCTTCTCCTCACAGGCTCCTGGGATGAGCCCAACAGACTTGCACACCGACGCCGCTGATGACACGTTGGAAGAACAACTGATCGTCAGAGAATGAGCGGTCGGGCCGCGGGCCGGCCGACCCGAAACGATAGACCGACTTCCGCCTCAAGTCAAACGACCTCGGCCGCGCTCCTCGGGCCCGTC
>JAJXZZ010000218.1 GCA_021779795.1 Acidobacteriota bacterium
CAGTTCGACGGCGAGGGGCGCGGGTTCAGCTTTCAGCGGGACGAGCCGCTCGACATGCGGATGGATCGGTCGGCGGGCCCGACGGCCGCCGACCTGATCGCCGGCCTCGAGGAAGAGGACCTGGCGGACCTGATCTACCGGTGGGGCGAGGAGCGGTATTCGCGGCGGATCGCGCGCGAGGTCGTCGAGGCGCGGCGCGGGGGCCGCATCGAGACGACGGGCCAGCTGGCCGCGCTCGTGCGGCGCGCGGTGCCGCGCCGGGGGTACTCGCCGATCCACCCCGCGACGCGCACGTTCCAGGCGCTGCGGATCGCGGTGAACGGCGAACTCGAGGGGCTCGACGACTTCGTCGACCGGGCGTGCCGGCGGCTGGCGCCGGGCGGCCGGCTGGTCGTGCTGGCGTTTCACTCGCTCGAGGATCGCGTCGTGAAGCACACGCTGCGCCGCCTGGCCGCGGAGGAGAAGGCGACGTTCAGGCTGCTGGCCCGCCGGGCCGCGCAGGCGGACGAGCACGAGGTGGCGGCGAACCCCCGGTCGCGGAGCGCGAAGCTGCGGGCCGTCGAGCGGGTCGCGTGAGACGGGTTTCCTGGCAGGGGGCCGCGCGATGTACGGCAGGTCACGGACGACGACGGCATTCGAGGTGAGCCCGGCGCTGCCGCCGCAGCAGGTCGTCCTCGAGGTCGATCGGTCGCGGCAGGCCGAGTACTGGCGGTGGCTGGTCATCGGCCTGGTGGTGCTGGCGGCCGCGCTGTTCGACGGCTGGCAGCGGTCGGTGCCCGTCTCCAACGGCTACCGGCTCGAGGAGATCCGCCGCGCCATGACCGAGGAGGACGCGGTCGGGCGCCGCCTGCGCCTGGAGGTCGCGGCGCTCAGCTCGCCGGCCCGCGTGGAGTGGCTGGCGACGAACCGCCTGCACCTGGTCGCGCCCGGCCGCGGCGATGCCGTCGTGATCGAGCGTGTCGTGCCGCCGCCGGCGCCGCCGTCGTCGGTCGTGGCCGCCCGGTAGGAGCGAACATGGTCGAATCGCGCGATCCCGAACGCTGGCGACGCACCACGAGGCCCCGCCTCGTGGTGGTCGGCGCGCTGTTCGCCGTCTGCGTCGCCGCCGTGTTCGTCCGCCTCGTGGACCTGCAGGTGTTCCAGCGGGCCGAGCTCCAGGAGCGGGCCGAGAACCAGCAGACCAACCTGGTGGAGGTGCCGGCGCCGCGCGGCGACCTGCTCGACCGGCACGGCCGGGTGCTGGCCTACAGCGTGGACGTGGACACGATCTGCGCGGTGCCGAGCCGGGTGAAGGAGCCGGCGCGGGCCGCCGCGAGGATCTGCGCCGCGCTCGGCGACTGCGACCGCGCCGAGCGCGCGGCGATGGCGAAGCGGCTCGCCCGGAAGGGCTCGTTCGCCTACGTCCGGCGCCGCGTGAACCCCGACCAGGCGCGGCGCGTCGCGGCGCTGAAGATCGACGGGATTCACTTCATCCAGGAGCCGCGGCGGTTCTACCCGAACCGCGAGCTGGCCGCCTCGGTGCTCGGCTACGTCGGGTCGGAGAACCGCGGCCTGGCCGGGCTCGAGGCGACCTACGACGCGCAGCTCCGCGGCGAGCCCGGCCGCATGCTGCTCGAGTTCGACGGCCGCAAACGCGGCCCGCACGTGTTCAACCGCGTCGGCCAGCCGCCGGTGCCCGGCACCTCGCTCGAGCTGACGATCGACGAGTACCTGCAGTACCTCGCCGAGCGCGAGCTCGCGGCGGGCGTCGTCGAGAACAAGGCCGAGGGCGGCGCGGTCGTGATCATGAACCCGGTGACGGGCGAGATCCTCGCGCTCGCGAGCTACCCGACGTTCAACCCGAACTCCTACGGCCTGTTCCCGCCCGCGGCGCAGCGCAACCGGGCCGTGCAGGACGTGTACGAGCCCGGGTCCACCTTCAAGATCGTCACCGCCTCGGCGGCGCTCGAGGAGAAGGTGATGCGCCCGACCGACATCGTGGACACCGGCGGCGGCGCGATCGCCGTCGGTCCGAGGCGCGTCGTGCACGACGCCGAGGGGCACGCCTACGGGGCGATCACCTTCACCGACGTGATCGTCAAGTCGAGCAACGTCGGCGCGATCAAGATCGGCTTCCGCGTCGGCGCCCAGCGGCTCGGGCAGTACGTGACGCGCTTCGGGTTCGGCACGCGGCTCTCCCCGGACTTCCCCGGCGAGAGCCCCGGGATCGTGTGGCGGCCGTCGCAGTGGACCGACAGCGCGCTGGCCTCGGTGTCGATGGGCTACCAGGTCGGCGTGACGCCGCTCCAGATGGCCACCGCCGCGAGCGTCGTGGCCAACGGCGGCGAACTCGTCCAGCCGCGGATCGTCCGGGCGATCATCGGCCCCGAGGGGCGGGTGCCGGTGCCCCGGAAGGTCCTCCGCCGCGTGACCTCGGCCGAGACCGCGGCCGAGATGACCGCGATCATGGAGGACGTCGTCACGGAGGGCACCGGGAAGGCGGCCGCGCTCGCCGACTACACCGTCGCCGGCAAGACCGGCACGGCGAACAAGAACCAGGACGGGCACTACCTCGAGCACGACTACAACTGCTCGTTCGTCGGGTTCGTGCCCTCGCGCAAGCCCGCGCTCACGATCATCGTCGTGATCGACACGCCGCGCGGCCCGAACCCGCCGTTCGGCGGCACGGTGTCGGCGCCCATCTTTCGCCGCATCGCCGACGAGGCGCTGCGCTACCTCGGCGTCGCGCCGACGATCAATCCCGTTCCGCCGGTGCTCGTGGCGCACCACGAGCGCCGCGGCGACACGATGACGGTGGCGGGGCCGGCGCGGCCGCTGACGATCGTGCCCGCCGTCGCCCCCGTCGCGGCGGGCCAGGTCGTCCTCCCCGAACTGCGCGGCCTGAGCGGCCGCGAAGCGCTCCGCGTGCTCGCGAGGATCGGCATCACGCCGCGCCTGGCCGGCGAGGGCGTCGTCGTCGACCAGCGGCCGCTCCCCGGCACCGCGATCGAGCCCGGGGGCTCGTGCCTCCTGGAACTCGGCCACCCGTCCCCGGGGCTGCACCCATGACGCTCGCGGACCTGCTGGCCTCGCTCGGCGACCTCGCGCCCGCCCTCGAGGCGGGGCCGGGATCGCCGCTCGCCGCGAGGACGGTCAAGGCCGTGGCCTACGACTCCAGGCGCGTCGCGGCCGGGTCGGTGTTCGTGGCGCTCAAGGGGCAGAAGGCCGACGGCGTGGCCTTCGCCGTGCAGGCGCTCGCGCGCGGCGCCATCGCCGTCGTCGCCGAGCGCGCGAAGCCGCCCGACGTCGCCGCCCCGTGGATCGTCGTGAGCGACGCCCGCCTGGCGCTGGCCCGGCTCGCCGCCGCGTTCTTCGGCCACCCCTCGCGCGAGCTCGCCGTCGTCGGCATCACCGGCACCAACGGCAAGACGACGACCGCGTACCTCGTGAACGCGCTGTTCGAGGCCGCCGGCACCCGCTGCGGCCTGCTCGGCACGATCGTCTACCGGGCGGGCGGCGAGGAGCGGCCGGCGACGCGCACGACCCCCGAGTCGGTGGACGTGCAGCAGATGCTGCGCGAGATGGTCGCGAGCGGCTGCGGCGCCTGCGCCATGGAGGTCTCGTCGCACGCGCTCGCGCAGCGCCGCGTGGACGGCACGCGGTTCGCCGCCGGCGTGTTCACCAACCTGACGCGCGACCACCTCGACTTTCACGGCGACATGGAGACGTACTTCGCCGCCAAGCGCCGGCTGTTCGAGATGCTCGGCCCCGGCGGCGCGGCCGTCGTCAACGCCGACGACCCGCGCGGGCCGTCGCTCGCGGGGCTGGCGGGGCGGACGATCACCTACGCCATCGACCGCGCGGCCGACGTGCGCCCGACCGGCCTGGCGTACTCCCTGCGCGGGTTCGCGTTCGAGGCCGCCACGCCCGCGGGTCCGATCGAGGTCCGGTCGCGCCTGGTCGGCCGGCCCAACGTGTACAACGTGCTCGCCGCGATCGGCGCCGGCCTCGCGTGCGGGCTCCCCGCCGACGCGATCGCGCGCGGCCTGGCCGAGACCGGCCACGTGCCCGGCCGCTTCGAGGTCGTCTCGGACGAGCGCGACGACGTCACCGTCATCGTGGACTACGCGCACACCGACGACGCGCTCAAGAACCTGCTCGAGACGGCGCGCCCCTTGGCCACCGCGCGCCTCGTCACCGTCTTCGGCGCCGGCGGGGACCGCGACCGCACGAAGCGGCCCCTGATGGGCGCCGTCGCCGCCCGGCTGAGCGACCTCGTGATCATCACCTCCGACAACCCGCGCAGCGAGGACCCGGCGGCGATCATCGAGGAAATCAAGCTCGGCGTGGCGATGCCGGCCGAGCGCACCAGGCCGGCCGAGGCCCGCGAGGGGCAGGCCAAGTACACCCCTCCCAGGCCGACGGCGCACCTCGCGATCGTGGACCGGAAGCTGGCCATCGAGCGCGCGGTCGGCCTCGCCCGGCCGGACGACGTGATCGTCATCGCCGGCAAGGGGCACGAGAAGTACCAGCAGATCGGCGACCGGGAGATCCCCTTCGACGACGTCGCGGTGGCGAGGGCGGCCCTCGACCGGCGGCGGGAGGGACGGACGTGACGGGGCCCGTGGCCCTGGCCGTCGGGGACGTGGCGGCCGCCGTGCAAGGCCGGCTGCTGTCTGGCGACGCCGCGGCCCCGGTGCCGGGCGTCTCGATCGACACGCGCACGCTGAAGGGCGGCGACCTGTTCTTCGCGATTCGCGGCGAGCGGTTCGACGGGCACGACTTCGTCGCGGCGGCGTTCGCGGCGGGGGCCGGCGGCGCGGTCGTCAGCGAGCCGGTGACCGCACTGCCGCCCGGCGTGGTGGCCGGGCGGGCGCTGGTCGTCGTGGCCGACACGACGCGGGCGCTGCAGCACCTCGCGCGCGCGGTGCGGTGGCGGTCGGGCGCGCGCGTCGTCGCCATCACCGGCAGCGCCGGCAAGACGACGACCAAGGACGTGACGGCGGCGTTCCTGGGGCTGCGGTTCCAGGTGATGCGGTCCACGGGCAACCTCAACAACCACATCGGCCTGCCGCTGTCGCTGCTGGAGTTGCGCGGCGGGGCCGAGGTCGCGGTGGTCGAGCTCGGGATGAACCACGCGGGCGAGATCCGCCGGCTCGTCGAGATCGCCGACCCCGACGTCAGGGTGTGGACCAACGTCGGGGAGGTGCACCTGGAGTTCTTCCCGTCGGTCGAGGCGATCGCCGACGCGAAGGCCGAGGTGCTCGAGGGGGCCACGCGGGAGACGCGCCTGGTGGCCAACGCCGACGACCCCCGCGTGATGGCCCGCGTCGGGGCCTTCCCGGGCCGCCTGGTGACCTTCGGCACGTCGCCGGGCGCCGGCGTGAGGGCCACGGAGATCGAGGACCGCGGCATCGACGGGATGGCGGCGCGCGTCGAGACCCCTGCGGGCCGCGCCCGCTTCGACGTGCCGCTGCTCGGCGCGGGCAACCTGCAGAACGTGCTGGCGGCCGCGGCCGTGGCGTCCGGCTTCGACGTGCCGCTCGAGGCAATGGCCGAGCGGGCGCGCGCGCTGCGCGCCTCGGCGCACCGCGGCGACGTGATGCGCCTCGGCCAGGGCGTCGTCGTGGTGGACGATTCGTACAACTCGAACCCCGGCGCCCTGCGGGGCGCGCTGGCCGTCGTGGCCGGCGACCGGCGGTTCGGCCGGCGCGTGGCGGTGCTCGGCGAGATGCTCGAGCTCGGGCCGCAGGGCCTCGCGCTGCACGAGGCGTGCGGCCGCGCGGCCGCCGCGTCCGGCCTGTCGCTGCTGGTGACGGTCGGCGGCGAGCCCGCGCGCCTCATGGGC
>JAJXZZ010000219.1 GCA_021779795.1 Acidobacteriota bacterium
TCAGCGTCACCGTCCCGGGTCCCGTTCCGCTCTCCGGGCTCATGGCCACCCAGCTCGACGTGCCCATCGCCGTCCAACCGCACGTGGACACGTTGGCGCCCACGTTCAACACCACCGTGCCGCCGGCCGGGCCGATGGCCCCCTGCGTCGCCGACAAGGTGTAGGTGCACGAGGGCGCGGGCGTCGTGCCCGGGGCGCTCGACTGGAACGAGAACTGGTTCGACAGGTCGCTCTGGCCGACGCCGGACTGGCCCACGGCCACCACCCTGGCGTCGTAGCTGCCATCGGGCAGCGGGTAGCCGGACATCAGCTTGGAGAAGTCCACCCGGATGTTCCCGTCGGTGTCGATGGTCGGCTTCCCGAGGTTGACCGTGACGTACGGCGTCGTCGCACCCTGGAGATAGATCTGGAGGTCGTACCGGACGACGACCGGGAGGCCGTCCGACGTGACGGCCGAGTCGTCAGCCGAGGGCAGGAACTGCACCATCGTCGGGTTGACGACGGCCGTGGTCTGGGAGTACGCGACAACGGGAGCGAGCAGGGCGAACACGCACAGCCACGCGACCCGGATGATTGGCCTCAGCACGTTTGGTCTCCTGCCCGATCCACCGTCGGTACGGTTCTCCGATGGGTCGTGTCGCAAGAGCCATGCCGTGTGTGAATTTGACCGATTGGGACGCCTGGGCACGCAAATTCGCGCAAGAATGGAACGGCAGGATTACGATTTTGTCATGAGCGTGCAGAACTGTTCGGGCCTGGCGTCGGCCAACCGCTCGCCCCAGGGCGCGAGACCGCCCTGCCCGGCACGGAGGTGCCCTGCCCATGAAGCCGGATGACCCGTATTCCCGCGTGGATTACCGCCGCCTGGTGGCCTGGCCCGAGCGCATCGAGCGCGAGTGGCCGTTCCTCTCCGGAGTGCTCGGGCACTCGGGCCGGCTGCTCGACCTGGGGTCGGGCACCGGCGAACACAGCCGCTTCCTGGCCTCGAAGGGATTCGAGGTGGTCGGCATCGATTCCTCCCCGGCCATGCTGGCCAAGGCCGGGGACACGCCGGTCCCGCCGAACCTCGCATTCGTGGAAGGCGACCTGTGTGAGGTCGAACGCCTGACCTCGGGGCAGTTCGACGGAGCGATCTGCCTCGGCAACACCCTGCCGCACGTTCGCGATCGCCGGGCGCTCGACCGGTTCGTCGCCGGGCTCCGGGCCCGGCTCAGGCCGGGAGCCCCGCTGGTCGTGCAGGTGCTGAACTACGAGAGGGTCTTCGAGGGCGGGCTGCGCAACCTGCCGCTGAACTTCAGGCGGGACGACGGCGAAGGCGAGGTCGTCTTCCTGCGGCTGATGACGCCGCGCCCGGACGGCACGCTGGTCTTCACGCCGTCCACGCTGCGCTACCGGCCCGACGGCGACCCGCCGCTCGAGGTCGTGGCGACGCGGAACGTTCCGCTCGTCGGGTGGCGGCGGCGGGAACTCGAGGAGACGCTCGAGGCCGGCGGCTTCCGCCGGCGGGACGCGTACGGCACCATGGCCGACGTGCCCTTCGAGCCGGGTCGGTCGCCGGACCTGGTGCTCGTCGCCCGGTGACCGGGCGACGGCCGGTTACTCCGCCTGCCAGGGCTTGGGCCGCTGGTTGGCGGCGAGCACCTTCTTGCGCAGCCGGATGGTGGACGGCGTCACCTCGACCAGCTCGTCGTCCTTGATGAACTCGATCGCCTGCTCGAGGCCGAGCACCCGCGGCGGCACCAGGCGGATCGCCTCGTCGGCGGTCGAGGCGCGCATGTTCGTCTGCTTCTTCTCCTTGGTGACGTTGACGTCCATGTCGTTGCTGCGCGCGTTCTCGCCGACGATCATCCCCTCGTAGACCGCCGCGCCGGGCGCGATGAAGATCTCGCCGCGCTCCTGGAGGTTGTAGATCGCGTAGGCGGTGGCGGTCCCCGGGCGGTCGGCGACCAGCGCGCCCGTGGCCCGCGCCGGGATCGGCCCGTGCCACGGCTCCCAGCCGGCGAAGACGTGGTTCATGATGCCGGTGCCGCGCGTGTCGGTCAGGAACTGCGACCGGAGGCCGATGAGGCCGCGCGTCGGGATCCGGAACTCCAGGCGCACGCGGCCGCTCCCGTTGTTGACCATGCGGGTCATCGTCCCGCGCCGGGTGCCGACCTGCGCGATCACCACGCCCTGGAACTCCTCGGGCACGTCGATGACCAGGTCCTCGGCCGGCTCCATCCGCTGGCCGTCCGCCTCGCGCGTCACGATGTCGGGCCGCGACACCTGCAGCTCGAATCCCTCGCGCCGCATCATCTCGATCAGGATGGAGAGCTGCAGTTCGCCGCGCCCGATCACGCGCACCTGCTCGGGCGACTCGGTGTCCTCGACGCGGATCGAGACGTTGCCGAGCAGCTCCTTCGCCAGGCGGTCGCGCAGGCTGCGCGACGTCACGTACTGCCCCTCGCGGCCGGCCATCGGCGCGGTGTTCACGCCGAAGATCATCGAGACGGTGGGCTCGTCCACCGCGATGGGCGTGATCGGCTGGGGCGCCTCGGCGTCGGCGATCGTCTCGCCGATGGTGATGTCGGCGATGCCCGCCAGGCAGGCGATGTCGCCCGCGCCCGCCTCCTCGATGTCCACGCGCTTGAGGCCGTCGAAGGCATACAGCTTGGTGACGCGGGTGCGCTCGACGCGGCCGTCCAGCTTGCAGACGGCGACCTCGTCCCCGATCCGCACGCGGCCGTTGAAGACCCGGCCGACGGCGATGCGCCCGAGGTAGTCGCTGGCGTCGAGGTTGGCGACGAGCATCTGGAGCCCGGCCGCGAGGTCGCCCCGCGGGGGCGGCACGTGGCGCAGGATCGCCTCGAACAGGGGGCGGAGGTCCGGCCCCTGCGCCGCCGCGTCGAGGCTCGACGTGCCGGCCCGCGCGTTGGTGTAGAGCACGGGGAATTCCATCAGCTCGTCACTGGCGTCGAGGTCGATGAACAGGTCGTAGACCTCGTTCAGCACGGCCTGCGGCCGGGCGTCCTGGCGGTCGATCTTGTTGATGACGACGATCGGCGGCAGGCGGCGCTCGAGCGCCTTCCGCAGGACGAAGCGCGTCTGCGGCAGCGGCCCCTCGGAGGCGTCCACGAGCAGCAGGACGCCGTCCACCATCGACAGCGTCCGCTCGACCTCGCCGCCGAAGTCGGCGTGGCCGGGCGTGTCCACGATGTTGATCAGGCAGTCCTGGTAGTGGACCGCGGTGTTCTTGGCGAGGATGGTGATCCCGCGCTCGCGCTCGAGATCGTTGCTGTCCATCACGCGCTCGGCGACCTTCTCGTTCGAGCGGAACACGCCGCTCTGCCAGAGCATGGCGTCCACGAGCGTGGTCTTCCCGTGATCGACGTGGGCGACGATGGCGACGTTGCGGCGGCGCGGGTTGGCCACCGGAGGCGCGGGCTTTCGGGCTGTGGGCATCCTCCCAGTATACCAACCCGGCGCGCCGCCCGCGCCTCAGCGCCTCGGGGGAAGCGCCTTCAGCAATTCGGCCACCGCCGCGTCGAGCTGGCTGTCCCGCCCGGCGAGCCCCTCGCCGACGGGCCGCGTCACCGCCACGTCCACCGGCCGGGGGTGCATCTCCATCGGCGCGCCCTCGGCCGTCGTGATGCGCGTGCGCGGCAGCCTGAAGCTCGACCCGTCAACCAGCCGGGTGCCCCAGGTGTAGATGATCCAGCCCGCGGTCGGCTCGCCCACGACCTTGCCCAGCTTCAGCGCGCGGTAGCCCTCGGTGAAGTCCTCGGCGTCCGAGAGCGAGTGCTGGTTGGTCACGAGGACGGTCGGCGACTCCAGCGCCCGCTGGCCCAGCACCGGCCGCGCCGGCGTCGGCGGCAGGCCGCGCTGCGTCATCGTCAGGTAGGGCCGGCGCGAGAAGACGTCGATGGCGTAGACGTTGACGAAGCCGCCGTTGTTGTTCCTCACGTCCACGACGACGCCGTCGCGGGTCTGGTTCTCGACGTCGAGATCGACGTAGAGCTGCGCCAGCGCCCCCGCCCCCATGTCGATCATGTGGACGTACCCGAGGCGGCCGCCGCTCGCCTTGTCGACGTAGGCCCGGTTGGCCTCGACCCACTGCCGGTACAGCAGCCCCTTCTCGACGGCGCCGGCCACGGGCCTCACGGGCACGTCGCGCCGGCCGGCGCCGCCCGGGGCGTCGGACACCGCCAGCACGACGCGCCGCCCCACCTTGTGGTCGAGCAGTTCGTCGAGGTTGACCCGGCCGTCGAGCGCGTGCCCGTCCACCGCCACCAGGTAGTCGCCGGGGCGGATCCCCCCGGCGACCGCCGCCGGCCCGAGCGGCACGAGGCCGGCGATCCTGAACCGGCCCTGTCGCTCCAGTTCGGCCCGATCGAACGACAGGCCGAGGCGCCCGGTGGCGCCCGCGGCGGCCCCGGGTCCGGGAGCCGAGATCCCGAGGTGCGACGCGTTCAGCTCGCCGATCATCAGCGAGATGACCCGGCGCAGTTCGTCGGGCGTCGCCGCCCCGGCCGCGTGCGGGCGATAGGCCGCGCGAACGGCGTCCCAGTCCACGCCGTTGAAGTGCGGGTCGAAGAAGTTGTCGCGCTGGAGCGTCCACGCCTGGTCGAACACCTCCATCTTCTCCGTCGAGAAATCCACGTCCATCTCGGCCGTCACGCCAATCGTCCGGCTCTCGCCGCGATCGAGCGGCACGGCATGGATGCGCCCGTCCTCGAGGTAGTACACCTCCTTCGAGTCGGGCGAGAACTGCGCCGCCGTCTTGGCGCCGGCCGTGGACGTCAGCTGGCGCGCCACGGGGCGCTCGCGCGACAGCTCGTCGAGCGAGTAGGCGTAGAGGTTCGTCTGGCCGGCCGCCGACGCCGTCATCAGGATCCACTTGCCGTCGGGGCTGATCGACAGGCCGCCCACGTCCACGCCCACCGGCACGAGCGAGAGCCGGCGCCGGATCTGGTCCCAGGCGATCTCGACCGGCTTCGCGGACGGCTTGCCGGCGGCCTTCTCCCCGCCCTCGCCCGTCCCGGCCGCCGCCTTCTCCGCCCTGGCGGGCGTCTCGCGATCGGGCGACGGCACGGCCGGCCGGGTCGTGTCCTCGCGGAACAGGTCGCGGAACTGGTCCTCGCGGAACTTCGGCACGCGAAGCGTCAGGTCCACGCGCGCCACCTGCCCGTTCTCGGTGCGCTGCGCGGCGTTGAACAGCAGGAACGTTCCATCGGGGCTCCACGACAGGTCGTCGGCCGACGTGTCGGCCAGGAACGACACCTCGCGGGCCTCGCCGCCGGACGCGGGCACGACCCAGGCGCTCGTGAACCCCTTCGGCCCGACGGCGAGATAGGCCAGCCACTGCCCGTCCGGCGACCAGGCGATCTCCCGCCCGGAGGCCAGCGAGTCGGCCAGGTGGCCCGTGGCCGCGACGCGCTCGGTCTTCGCGCCGAGGTCGAGCACGCGCAGCTCGCGCTGGCCGCGCTCGAACGCCAGCGTCCTGCCGTCGGGCGAGAAGGTCGGCAGCGCGTCGTCGTCCGCAGCGTTGGTCAGGCGCGTCTCGCCCATCGTCCGGAAGTCGAACAGGAAGAGATGCGACGCCCCGTCGCGGTCCGACCGGTAGGCGATGCGGCGCGCGTCGGGCGCCCAGGCGACCTGCGACTCGGCGGCCGGCGTGTCGGTCACGCGCATCGCCTCGCCGCCGTCCTTCGCCGACACGGCAAACACCTCGCCGCGCACGACGAAGGCCGCCTTCTTGCCGTCGGGCGACAGCGCGAGCCCCTGGAGGCCGCTCGACAGCGCGAGATGCTCGACCGCCGGGCCCGCCGGCGTGCCGCGGCGGGTGAT
>JAJXZZ010000220.1 GCA_021779795.1 Acidobacteriota bacterium
AGGTGGGCGAACGCGGCATCGAGCCGGTCGAAGTAATCGTCGAGCGACCCTTCGGGCTGGGGCGTCTCCGGCTGCCGGGCCGCCATGGCCCCGAGGTCGAAACCGAAATCGTCGGACGACATCGCCGCACTCCCTTCGCCCGGCGCGCCCGCCGGCCCGCCGGCCGCCGGCGCCGCCGGCTCCTCCGCCAAGCCGAGCAGCTCGCGCACGCGGCCGATCAGCACCTGCGGCTCGAACGGCTTGGCCAGCACGCCGTCGCAGCGCGCGGCCCGCGCCCGCGACTCGTCGAGCGGCTCGAACGCCCCGGTCAGCAGCAGCACGGGGATCCGCGCGAGAGCCGGGTCGTCCTTGACGAACGAGGACACCTCGTAGCCGTTGCGCCCGGGCATGTCCACGTCGGCCAGCACGATGTCGGGCCGGTCGTGGAGGATGCGCTGGACCGCCTCCTCGCCGTCGCCGACCGCCGTCACGGCGACGTCCTCGTCGGCAAACGTCAGCTCGATCACGCGCTGGATCGTGACACTGTCGTCGGCAATCAGCAGTTTGTGCGGCATCGCGTCCCCGTCGGGCCCCGCGCGCGGGGCCACCCGTCGTTGTATCGGCTCGCGCCGCCCGGTCCTGCAGCACCGGGCGGCCGCGTCACGCCTCGGCTCGCTCGCGGACGTGGCGCTCGATGAACTCCACGATCTCGCTCAGCGTGCTCCCCGGCGTGAAGATCCCCTTGATGCCGATCGCCTCGAGCCGCGGCACGTCCACGTCCGGGATGATCCCGCCCACGACCACCAGCACGTCGTCGAGCCCCTGCTCGCGCACCAGCTCCATGACGCGCGGGCAGATCTGCGTGTGGGCGCCCGAGAGGATCGACAGCCCGATCACGTCGGCGTCCTCCTGGAGCGCGGCCGCCACGATCTGCTCGGGCGTCTGGCGCAGGCCGGTGTAGATGACCTCCATGCCGGCGTCCCGCAGGGCGCGCGCGATCACCTTGGCGCCCCGGTCGTGGCCGTCCAGGCCCGGCTTCGCGATCACCACTCTGATCTTTCGCATATCTCCTCAGGCCCGCGACCCGCGGCTCGCGGCTGGCCGCCGCCCCCTCCACGCCCGCACCGGCTCCGCGTCCCGACCGCCCGTGGCACGTTCCGCTCCGTACTCCGCACTCCGAACTGGCCACTCAGGGCTTCGTACTTTCTTCTAGACGAACGCCACTTCCTCGTACTCCCCCCACACGTCGCGCAGCGCGTCGCACATCTCGCCGACCGTCGCGTAGGCGCGCACCGCCTCGAGGATCGGCTCCATCGTGTTGCCCGACCCGGCCGCGACCTGCCGCAGGCGGTCCAGCGCCCGCGCCACGCGGTCGTTGTCGCGCTCGCGGCGCAGGCGCTCGAGCTTCGCCAGCTGGCGCTCGGACGCCGCCTCGTCGATGTAGAGCGTCGGCACGGGCTCCTCGGCCTCGGCGACGAAGTCGTTCACGCCGACGATGATCTGATCGCGGCGGTCGATCGCCTGCTGCAGCCGGTAGGCGCTCTCGGCGATCTCCTTCTGCGGGAACCCGCGCTCGATCGCCGGCACCATGCCGCCCATGTCGTCGATCGCGCGGAAGAGGCCGAGCGCCTGCCGCTCCACGTCGTCGGTCAGCGCCTCGACGAAGTAGGAGCCGCCGAGCGGGTCGGCCACGTTCGCCACGCCGCTCTCGTGCGCGATGACCTGCTGCGTGCGGAGCGCGATCGTCACCGCCTCGCTCGTCGGCAGCGCCAGCGCCTCGTCGAGCGAGTTGGTGTGCAGCGACTGCGTCCCGCCGAGCACCGCGCCGAGCGCCTGCAGCGCCGTCCGGACCACGTTGTTGTAGGGCTGTTGCGCGGTGAGCGACGCGCCCGCCGTCTGCGCGTGGAAGCGGAGCTTGAGCGACCGCTCGTCGGCGGCGTGGAACCGCTCCTTCATGACGTGCGCCCAGATCCGGCGCGCCGCGCGGTACTTGGCGATCTCCTCGAAGAAGTCGCTGTGGGCGTTGAAGAAGAAGGAGATGCGCGGGACGAACTCGTCGACCGCCAGGCCCGCGTCCACGCCGTATTGCACGTATTCGATCCCGTCGCGCAGCGTGAAGGCCAGCTCCTGCACGGCCGTCGCCCCCGCCTCGCGGATGTGGTAGCCGCTCACCGAGATCGTGTTCCAGCGCGGCACCTCGCGCGCGCAGAAGGCGAACACGTCGGTGATGAGGCGCATCGACGGGCGCGGCGGGTAGATGTACTCCTTCTGGGCGATGAACTCCTTGAGGATGTCGTTCTGGATCGTCCCCGAGATCTTTCGCCAGTCGGCCCCCTGCCGCTCGGCGACGACCAGGTACATCGCGAAGATCATCGACGCCGGCGAGTTGATCGTCATCGACGTGGTGATGTCGGCGAGCGAGATCCCCTCGAACAGCGTCTCCATGTCGGCCAGCGAGGCCACCGACACGCCGCACTTCCCCACCTCGCCGAGCGAGAGCGCGTGGTCGGGATCGCGGCCCATCAGCGTCGGCAGGTCGAACGCCACGCTGAGGCCGGTGCCGCCGTTGCGCAGCAGCTCCTGGTACCGCGCGTTGGTGTCCTCGGGCGTGCCGAACCCCGCGAACTGGCGCATCGTCCAGAGCTTGCCGCGGTAGCCCGTCGGGTGGATGCCCCGGGTGTAGGGGAAGCCGCCCGGGTCGTTGAGATCCCGGCCATAGTCGAGGTTCGCGATGCTTGACGGGGTGTAGAGCGGTTCGACCGGACGGCCTGAGCTGGTCGTGCGGGACACGGGCCGCGGGGTCGCGGCGGGGGCCTCTTTCATCGACGGCATGGCCCTATTATATGTGCCCGCCTGAAAGCCGCGCATTCTGGACTCGGGAAGTCTAGTGACGCGATCGGCGCCGAGCCGACGCCCGGCAAGTGCTGAATGTCACAACATCCCGTCCGGCCCTTGGCCCACGGCTATACACCGATTGTGCAACTGCGCTACAATCGAGTCCGTAATACAGCATGCCAGGTGCCTCAACTGAAGGAGCACACATGAGGAGATTTCTCGTCGCCCTGTTCGTCGCCGCCGTCGCCAGCTTCATGAGTGGTGTTGCCTCCGCTCAGGTGAAGGTCCCTGAGTCCTTCATCCTGAAGGGCAACCCGATGGGCGCGGTGAACTTCCCCCACGCCATGCACACCAAGCTGCCTGGCGTGAAGTGCACGACCTGCCACCATCCCTCGAAGCCCCAGAAGCCAGCGAAGGCCGCGGAGGAGAAGTGCAGCGATTGCCACACCAAGGTCGCCACACCGCCGATGACGACCACGTACGCGATGGCGTTCCACGCCCCGATGTACAAGAGCGGCCTGTGCGCGGACTGCCACAAGAAGGAAGCCGCGGCCGGCAAGCCGGCGCCGACGCGCTGCCCGCAGTGCCACAAGAAGTCGAACGGCTAGCGTGATCTGCTCAGGGGCCCGGCCCAGCCGGGCCCCTTCTTCTCCCCCCGCCCCGCCGCTCCAACTCCTCGGTTCAACGCCACCCGGATAGCTCCGCGGCCCCTCACTTCGTGCCGCCGGGCTGGCCCGCCGGCCGCGCGGGCGGCAGCTCCACCAGCGGCTTGCGCGCGTCGGGAGGCAGCGTCGGCGCCGCCGGCAGGTCGGCCTCGGCCATGCCGGCCGCGGCCGCGCTCAGCGCGCGCACGTCGATGTCGAGCGGCGAGTCGGACGACTGCCACTGCCCCTTGAGCGAGTTGTTCGCCGCCTCCCCCTCGAACACCAGGTAGGAGTACTTGCCATAGTGCGGGAGCTTCCGGCCGAGCGCGGGCAGCGATCCCGGCAGGTCGGTGCCGATGAAGCCCACCGCCTTCTCGACGTTGCCCGGATGCCGCGTCGCGACGACGAACGCGGCCTTCGCCGCCGGCATCGACATCCCGTCGATCTGCACCGTCGGGCCCGCCACCGTGAAGTCGCCCCGGTTGCCGCCATACAGGCGCGGAACCCAGAGGTTCGAGAACCCCGCGATCCAGACCGCCCGGTCCGCCGGCAGGTCGGCCACCTCGCTGCCGAGCTTCACGTCCACGGCGTGGGACTCGCTCCGCCACGACTCGAACAGCGCGCGCCACGCCTGGATCTCCGGCTCGGGCGCCTTCGACGGCAGGATCGCCAGCACGCGCGACTCGCCGAAGATCTGGCCGATCGAGGGCGGCGTCTCGCGGGGGTCGAGCTTGCGGAAGACGTCGAAGTAGGGATCGACGTGCACGGCCAGCGGGATGTCGGGCGACGTGATCTCGAAGCGCTGCTCGGCCGTCTTCAGCCTGACCACCTGCCGGGTGATGACCTCCGCCGTCTGCACGACGATCGGGACGCTCACGACGTACGGCGCGCCCCCCTGCGCCTGGCGCAGCGTCCCCTCGACGATGAACTGGCCGGCGTGCGCCGCGTCGGGCTTCACCGCCGTCACCTCGGCCGACAGCGCCGGCGCGCCCGGCCGCTCGACCCACTCGGCGAAGAACCATCGCCAGTCGCGCCCGGTGACGCGGTCCACCGTCCTCTCGAAGTCGGCGAACGACGCGCGCTTCCCCTCGAAGTCGTGGTAGAAGGTGCGCAGCACTTGGCGGAAGACGTCGTCGCCCAGCTCCATGTGGAGCATGTGGTAGACCATCAGCGCCTTGCCGTAGCCGACCGCCTCGGTTGACGCGCTCTCGCGCGACCCGAACGCCGTCAGCGGGAAGTCGCGGCCCGCGCGCACGTAGTCCCGGTACTTCTGCAGCGTCGAGCGGCGGTACTGGTCGCCCGCGCCGAGCTGCTCCTGGATGAGGTGGTCGGCCAGGTACGCCGTCAGCCCCTCGCACCAGTTGCCCGACTCGTAGTCCACGAACACCGAGTTCCCCCACCAGTTGTGCAGGATCTCGTGCGGGTACGACGAGGTGATGATGAACGGGAACCGGATGATGTCGTGGCCGAGCAGCGTGAAGGTCGGCATGCCGTAGCCGGTCTCCCAGAAGTTCTCGACCAGCGCGAACTTGCCGTAGGGATACGGCGCGATGAGGTCCGCGTACATCCGCAGGTACTGCGACGTCGCGGCCAGGTAGCGCGCGGCCAGCGCCTCGTCGCGGTCGTGCAGGTAGACCAGCGTCTCGACCGTGCCGGCGCGCCCGCGCCCGGGGTGCAGCGGGCCGCCCACCAGGTCGATCTCGTCCATCGGCCCGCCCGACGTCCACCGGGCATGGCCGTCGTCGCCGCGCGACGTGCCGTTGCCCTGCGAGATCACCTGCCACCCGGCCGGCTCGGCCACGTCGAGGTCGAAGTCCACCAGGCGGCTGTCGAAGGAGGGGTACCAGAAGCTCGCGCCCGTCAGGTAGACGCCCTCGGCGCCGAGCATGCCGGCCGACTCGCGGAAGCCCCTGGTGTACTCCTCCTTCTGATCCGACAGGCCGAACTCCACCGCGCCGGCATAGACGAGCCGCAGCGTCGCCTGCCCGGAAGCGAGCGTCGCGCGGTAGCGCTTCAGGCCGACCTGGCGCTGCGCCGCCTCACCCGATCCGTTGATGCCCTGGAACCGCGCGTCGGTCCCGATCGGCACCTCGCGCACGGGCGGGTCGCTCTCCGACACGCGCAGCGCGCCGTTCAGCACGAAGTCGACGACGCCGCCGGCGGGGCGCGACGGGAGCGTCACCGTGTCGGTGACCGTGAGCGCGTGCGTCGCCGGATCGAGGCCGACGACCATGGCGTGATGGATGCGGCCCGCCTCGGGCGCGGCCTGCACGGCCAGCGCGGACACAGCGAGCGCGGCCAGGCAGAC
>JAJXZZ010000221.1 GCA_021779795.1 Acidobacteriota bacterium
GGCCGACTCGGCGGAGGGCGCCGCCGCGCCCGCGGCCTCTGCCGCGTCCGTCTCGGGCTCGGGCGCCGCTTCCTCGACCCCCGGCTCGGGCCGCGCGTCGAGCGCCTCCGCCGACTCGGGAGCCGGCCCGTCGTGATCGTGGTTGTCGTTCTGGTCGCTCATCGCTCGCCTATGCCCCGTCGTCATTGGCGTCGGCGGCGTGGCCCGAGCCCTGAGCCTCGCGCCCCGAGCCCTGAGCCCCCCGTCCGGCCGCCGCGGCTTTCGACTTGTAAATGCGGATCGCCCCGAACGACCCGGCCTGGAACACGCGGATCACCTTCAGCCGGATCATCTCCAGCAGCGCCAGGAAGGTGACGATCAGGTCGCCCTTCGACCACACGTCGTCGAACAGGTCCTCGAAGCCGCAGGCCTCGGTCTCCGAGAGCCGCGCCAGCAGCTGCTCGATGCGCGTCTCGATCGGGACCTGCTCGGTCGGCAGCGTCACCTTCGGCCGCTGCTTCGCCCGCTCGAGCACGGACTTGAAGGCGGCGATCAGGCTGAACAGGTCGACCTCGAGCTCGGGCTCGTACTCCTCCCCGGCGATGGGGGCCACGCGCCCGTCGGGGCGCTGCCACTGCGCCTCGCGCAGCGTCTCGCGCTCGTGCAGCAGCTCGGCCGCCTGCCGGTAGCGCTCGTGCTCGAGCAGCCGGCGGACGAGCGCCTCGCGCGGGTCCTCGTCCGGATCCTCCTGCGTCGGATCGGGCCGCGGCAGGAGCATCCGCGACTTGATGTGGATGAGCGTGGCGGCCAGCACGAGGAACTCGCCGGCGACGTCCAGGTCGAGCTCGCGCAGCACCTCGAGGTACTCGAGGTACTGCGCGGTGATGAGCGCGATCGGGATGTCGTAGATGCTCACCTCGTTCTTCTTGATGAGGTGAATGAGGAGATCGAGCGGCCCCTCGAACTGGTCGAGCTTGACCGAGTAACCCTCGAGCGACGACTCGAATTCCTCAGGCACTCGCTGTTCCATGTGGGCCACGAACTCCTCGACCGACCTTGCGTCTTGCGCCCTGGGTCTTGCACCCGGCTCACGGCTGACGACCGACGGCCGACCGGCCTGGCTCAGAACGCGATCCGCTCACTTCTCACTCTTCACTTCGTACTTCGCACTCTTCACTTCGTACTTCGTACTTCGTACTTCGTACTTTCTTTCAGTACCTGATCCTGACCGCCTCCCGCACCCGCTCCATCGTCTCCTGCGCCACCTTGCGGGCGCGCGCCGAGCCCTCGAAGAGCATCTCGCGGATGCGGCCCGGGTTGGCGAGCGCCTGCGCCCGGCGCTCGCGCATCGGCTCGAGCACCGACTCGAGCGCGGCCGCCAGCTTCCGCTTCACCTCGACGTCGCCCACCTTGCCCTGCCGGTAGCGCGACTTGAGGTCCTCGACCTCCTCGAGGTTCGCGTTGAAGGCGTCGTGATACATGAACACCGGGTTCCCCTCGACGGTCCCGGGGATGTCGGCCCGGATCCGCTTCGGATCGGTGTACATGCTCATCACCTTCTTGCGCACCGACTCGGCGGCGTCCGACAGGTCGATGGCGTTGCCGTAGCTCTTGCTCATCTTCCGGTTGTCGAGGCCCGGGAGCCTGGCGAACGAGGTCAGCAGCGGCTGCGGCTCGACGAGCACCGGCGCGACGATCGTCTCGCCGTCGCGGACGCCGAGCTTCTGTCCGTAGAAGTTGTTGAAGCGCCGGACCACCTCGCGCGACAGCTCGAGGTGCGGCACCTGGTCCTCGCCCACCGGGACGTACGGGGCGTCGTAGACCGCGACGTCGGCCGTCTGCAGCAGCGGGTAGCCGAGAAAGCCGATCGTCGAGAGGTCCTTCTCCGACAGCTGCTCGCGCTGCTCCTTGTAGGTCGGCACGCGCTCGAGCCACGGGATCGGGACCACCATCGACAGCAGCAGGTACAGCTCGGCGTGCTCCGGCACGAGCGACTGGACGAACAGCGTCGATCGCTCGGGGTCCAGCCCGGCGGCGATCCAGTCGGCCGCGTTGTCGAGGGCGTTCTCGACGAGGGCCCGGGTGTCGGCGTACTCGCTCGTGAGCGCGTGCCAGTCGGCGACGAAGTAGAAACAGTCGTACTGGTCCTGGAGCGCGGCCCAGTTCTTCAGCGCGCCCACCAGGTGGCCGAGGTGCAGCCTGCCGGTCGGGCGCATGCCCGAGACGACGCGAGGTTTCAGAGTAGCCACGACATCACGTATCGGTACGGGGTGCCGACCACGAGGCTGAAGCCGCCCGAGAGCAGCAGCGCGTAGAGCAGCACGAATCCGTACGGGCGAAGGCGATCGAAGCCGGCGGCGGCGCGCTCGGGCAGCAGGCCGGCCATCACCGTCCCGCCGTCGAGCGGCGGGATCGGCAGCATGTTGAAGATCGCCAGGAGGAGGTTGATCTCGAGCGCGGTCCAGACCAGCCGCCCGAGCGGCGCGAGCACCTGGGCCCCGCCGGACGCCGACGCCAGGCCGGGCACGAACGCCGACACCGGGAACAGCCGCAGCGCGCCGGCCGCGAGCACGGCCAGCGACAGGTTGCTCATCGGCCCGGCCGCCGCCACGAGGAGGTAATCCCGCCGGGGCTCGCGGAACCGCCAGGTCGCCACCGGCACCGGCTTGGCCCACCCGATGAGCGGGGCGTGCGTCGCGAGGCCGACCAGCGGGAACAGGAACGTGCCGATCGGGTCGGCGTGCACGAGCGGGTTGAGCGACACCCGGCCGAGCGCGCGGGCGGTCGGGTCCCCGAGGCGGTCGGCCGCCCACGCGTGGGCAGACTCGTGCACCGTCAGGGAAAAGACCAGCACCAGGAACGAAATGAAGACCTGTCCGAAGTTGATGTCCACGAAAGCCAATCAGGCTAACATCCGGAAACTCATGGTGTCAAAGCAGGGCTGAAGCCCTGCTTTGACCGTGGCCACCGGGCAGAACGGTCACGGGACCCTGCCCTGACCGGCACAGCCAGGCCGCGCCGTCGCCGAGCCCGGCTCACAGCCTGCTGAAATGCGCCAGCACGGCGTCCGCCACCGACGCCCCGACGACGGCGGTCAGCTCCTCGCGCGTGGCCCGCCGCACGGCCGCCACGCTCCCGAACGCCGAGAGCAGCGCGCGCCGCCGGCGCGGGCCGACGCCCGGGATGTTGTCCAGCTCGGAGTGCAGGTCGCGCATCCGCCGCGCCTGCCGGTGGAACGTCACCGCGAACCGGTGCGCCTCGTCGCGCACCTGCTGCAGCAGGAGCAGCGCGGGGCTCGACCGCGCGAGCGCCAGCGGCTCCTCGCGGTCGCGCGTGAACAGCAACTCCTCCCGCTTGGCCAGGCCGACCGCCACCAGGTTGGCCAGGCCCAGCTCTTCGAGCGCCTCGTACGCGGCGCCCAGCTGCCCCTGCCCGCCGTCGATGACCACCAGGTCGGGGAAGGGCCCGCCCGCCTCGAGCGCCCGCCGGTACCGCCGCCCGACGACCTGCCTCATGGCCGCGAAATCATCGAGATAGCGGCTCTCGGCCGTCGGCCGTCGACCGTCGGCCTTCAGCCGGTACTTCCGGTACTCCCCCTTCTTCATCCGCCCGTCCTCGCACACGACCATCGAGGCCACCGTCTCGGCCCCCTGGATGGTCGAGATGTCGAAGCACTCGATCCGGCGCGGCAGGCCGGCCAGGCCCAGGGCCGCCCTGAGCGTCTCGAGCCCCTCGTAGTGGGCGGCGCCTTCGCGGTTGTACCGGGTCTCGTAGGCCTGCGCCGCGTTGCGCGCGGCCAGGTCGAGCAGCCCGCGCTTGTCGCCGCGCCGGGGCACGACGATGCGCACGCGGCGGCCGGCGCGCTCGCCCAGCCAGGCCTCGGCCGCCTCGGCCTCGGGCAGCGCGGCGGGCACGTGGATCTCGGGCGGCGCGGGGCGATCGGCGTAGAACTGCTGCACGGTGGCCTGCAGCACGTCCGCCTCGGCCGCCGGCGGCTCGCCCGGCTCGCTCCCGGTCCCGGCGCCGAACAACTGCACCCGCTCGACGACGCGGCCGCGGCGGACTTCGAACACCTGGATGGCGGCGCCGGCCGGCCCGAGCTTGATGCCGAACACGTCGCGGTCGCCCAGCCCGGGCGTCGCCATCTTCTGCTGCCGGCCGCCGAGGCTGCGGACCGTGCGCGCCGCGTCGCGCAGCTGGGCCGCCTGCTCGAACCGCTCGTCGGCGGCCGCGGCGAGCATCCGCTGCTCCAGCTCCCCGGCCAGCTCGTCGGCGCGTCCCTCGAGGAAGAGGCGCGCGTCCTGCACCGCCCGCGCGTAGTCCTCGCGGCTGCAGAGCGACGCGACGCACGGCGCCAGGCAGCGCTTGATGTCGTACTCGAGGCACGGCCGGCCGCGCCGGCCGTCGATCGCCTCGTTGCAGGAGCGGAGGCCGAACACGCGGTGGCTGAGCGACATCAGGCGCCGGGCCAGGCTGGCGGGCATGAACGGCCCGGCGTAGACGTCGCCGTCGCGGGCCACGTCGCGCGCCACGAGCACCCGCGGGAACGCCTCGCTCGTCGTCAGCCTCAGGTACGGATAATTCTTGTCATCGCGCAGCAGGATGTTATATTTCGGCGTCCGCTGCTTGATGAGGTTGTTCTCGAGCGCCAGGGCCTCGACGACCGAGTCGGTGACGACGAACTCCAGCGTCGCCGCCTCGTCGAGCAGCGCGTCGGTCTTGGGGCTGGTGCCGCGGGCGCCGAGGTAGCTCCGGACGCGGTCGCGGAGCGAGCGCGCCTTGCCGACGTAGATGGTGTCCCCGGCGGCGTTTCCGTAGAGGTACACGCCCGGCTGTTCGGGGAGCCGATCGATCTGACGCTTGAGATCACCGATGGGCATGGGCTACCATGATGCGTTTTTCGCGCACCCGGCCAATCTCCAATTATACCGGACCGTACGCGGCGGGTCGGAGGCGACCCGGAGCCTGATCCTCCCATGACGTTTACAGGCGTAGTCGGCAAGGTCTGCAATTTCCCGCTCAAGGCCATCATCGCGGCCTGCGTGGTGCTCGGGATCTCGCCGAACGTCCTGACGTTCACCGGCATGGTCGTCAACATCACGGCCGCGTGGCTGCTCGGCACCGAGCGGTTCTGGGCGGCGGGGTTCGTGATGCTGGCCGCGAACATCTTCGACTACATCGACGGGAAGGTGGCGCGGGCCCGGGAGCGCGAGACGGCGTTCGGCGGGTTCTGGGACTCGGTGATGGACCGCTTCTCGGACATCACCCTGTTCATCGGCCTGATCTACCTCTACGCGAAGCACGCCCGCGCCGACTACGTCATCATCACCGCCCTGGCGATGATGTTCTCGGTGATGACCAGCTACACGCGCGCCCGCGCCGAGTCGATCATCGCCAAGTGCAAGGTCGGCTTCATGGAGCGGCCCGAACGGATCGTGCTGTTCATGATCGGCGCCTTCACCAACCGGATGGCCGCCGTGCTGTGGGTCATCCTCGTCCTGTCGATCGTCACCGTCGCCGACCGGATCTACTTCACGTGGCGCGAGCTGAAGGGGATCAAGGAGAGCCGCAAGCCGCTGGTGCTGAACGTCTTCTGGCGGGCGTTCTTCTGGACCGACGAGCGGGCCTCGTGGCAGTACGACCTGTGGGTGATCGCCATCCTCGCCTTCGTCTGGCTCGTCCCGCCCGAGTGGGTCGGCGACCCGATCGCGTCGGGCCACGGCATGATCGGGTGGATCCTCGGACGGTAGATCGGCCGTCGGCCGCCGACCGCCGACCGCCGAC
>JAJXZZ010000222.1 GCA_021779795.1 Acidobacteriota bacterium
CAAGCCGAAGGTGGTCGAAATCGCCGGGCGCTACGCGGTCGTGCAGCGGCTGATGGATCCGACGGTGGCCGGCGTGACCGCGTCCGGCCTGGGGTTCGCGAAGATCCTGGACCCGACGACCGGCGCGTTCGTCAACGCCGCCGAGCGCCGGATCACGGAGATGACGTTCGGCGTCGCCTGGTTCCTCTCGGGGGCGGCCCACCAGCACAAGGTGATCGTGGACTACTCGCACCTGGTCCGCGACTTCGCGGGGTGGGTGTCGGGGACGACGCTGGTCGGATCGGTGCCCGAACAGAAGGACAACCGCGTCCGGGTCCTGTTCCAGTTGAAGTTCTAAACCCCTGAGTGCGCCATCGCGCCGCGGTCTTCAGCCTCGACACCTGCTCGAGGGTGGCGACTCGCGGCGCTCGCTCAGGACGGGCAGCCGACAGCCGAGGGCAGCCGACAGCCGATTGTCCAACGCGCCGACCGGCTGACGGACCTGGCGCACGGGGTCCGGTTCGACATGGAGGGGACCGGGTCGCGCACCGCGATCGCCTGGACGGCCGCGGGAGTCCAGGTCGCCTTCCTGGCCCTCGATCTCAACGGGAACGGCGTGATCGGCGAGGCCGACGAGGTGTTCGCACGCCGGCGCAAGCTGAGCAGGCCTGAAGGCCTGCTGCGACCGTTGCCCGGAGGCAGCACGACCATGGTCGAGCAATCGTCGTGACGGTGACGGTTCAGCCGCTGCGCGGCGACAATTGGATCTGCCGATCGGCAAGAGTACAAGAGTAGTTGACGCCGCCCATTTCTCGATGAATCGGGCGCGAATCTGTTCATGGCGGGGGCCAACCTGCCATCCTCTCCACCAGGTGTCACCCACGGTCTTGCGCGTCGGGCGATACCGGTTCTTCTTCTTCAGCAATGAAGGCTTCGAGCCGCCGCACGTTCACGTCCAGGACGGGTCGTCTTTGGCGAAGTTCCGGTTGGCCTCGGTCGAGTTGGCGGCTTCGACGGGATTCGGCGCACAGGGGTTGACTCGTCTGCGCGCGCTCGTCGCCGAACACCGGGAAGTGCTGCTGGAGGCAGGGCATGAGTTCTTCGGTTCCTGAAGCGCGCCCGGTCGCACGCCGAGTCGAGGTGACGGCTGATGAACTCCGGGTTGACCTGGCCGACGGCCGTCGCCTCAGCGTCCCGTTGGTCTGGTTCCCCCGCCTGGTCGTCGCTTCTCCCGAGGTGCGCGCGACGGTCGAACTCCTCGGGGAAGGCGAAGGCATCCACTGGCCGGACGCGGACGAAGACCTGAGCGTCGCGGGCCTCCTGGCCGGAGCCCCCAGCGCAGGTCTGCGCCCGAGAGCAGCCTAGCAGCCCGTGGTGGAAGTCGCGGCGCAGCACCGAGGGCGACGGGCGGAGGGCTGGGGCCTGCCGCCCGGGTCAGCGCGGCGGGTACTTCGTCTCCACGTAGTCGTCCACCAGCCGCCGGAACGCGTCGGCGACCTCGTCGGCCGTGCCCTTCAGCGTCGTGAAGTGCTTCCCGTCCACGTAGACCGGGCAGTTCGGCGCCTCGCCCGTGCCCGGCAGGCTGATCCCGATGCTGGCGGCCTTCGACTCCCCGGGGCCGTTGACCACGCACCCCATCACCGCCAGCGTCATCCGCTCGACGCCGGGGTGGAGCGCCCGCCAGTCGGGCATCCGCTCCCGCACGTGCGACTGGATCCGCTCGGCCAGCTCCTGGAACGTCGTGCTCGTCGTCCGGCCGCAGCCCGGGCAGGCCGTCACGCTCGGCGCGAAGGCGCGCAGCCCGAGCGCCTGCAGCAGCTCGCGCGCGGCGTACACCTCCTCGCGGCGGTCGCCGCCAGGCCGCGGCGTGAGCGACACCCGGATCGTGTCGCCGATCCCCTCGTCGAGCAGGACGCCCATCGCCGCCGACGACCAGACCAGCCCCTTCATGCCCATGCCGGCCTCGGTCAGGCCGAGGTGCAGCGGCTGGCGCGTCTTCGCCGCCAGCTCCCGGTACACCGCGATCAGGCTGGCGGGGCGCGACGTCTTGCACGAGATGACCACCTGGTCCTCGCGCAGGCCCGACTCGAGCGCCAGGCCGGTGGACTCGAGCGCCGAGAGCACCATGCACTCGTCGACGACCTGCTCGGACGTCAGGCCGAGGCCGCGGTCGGTGTTCTCCTGCATCCGCCGCACGACCAGCTCCTGGTTCAGCGACCCGCCGTTGACGCCGATGCGGACCGGCTTCCCCTCGCCGGCGGCGACCTTGCAGATCGTGGCGAACTGCTCGTCGCGGCGCGCGCCCGACCCCACGTTGCCGGGGTTGATGCGGTACTTGTCGAGCGCGCGGGCGCAGGCCGGGTGGCGCGTGAGCAGCAGGTGGCCGTTGTAGTGGAAGTCGCCGATGAGCGGCGCCTCGCACCCCGCGTCGAGCAGGCGCCGCTTGATCTCGGGCACGGCGTCGGCCGCGGCGGGCAGGTTCACGGTGACCCGCAACAGCTCCGAGCCGGCACGCGCCAGGTCGAGGCACTGCCCGACGGTTGACTCGACGTCGGCCGTGTCGGTGTTGCACATCGACTGCACGGCCACCGGCGCCCCGCCGCCGACCTGCACCTTCCCGACGCGCACGCCGACCGTCTCGTGCCGCTCGACCATCGGATGGTCCGCCTTCCGCCCTCTCGGTCCAGGCAGGCCTGAAGGCCCGCCCTACGTACCGCCCACCGCCGACCGCCCACCGCCGACCGCCCACCGCCGACCGCCGACCGCCGACCGCCCACCGCCGACCGCCGACCGCCCACCGCCGACCGCCCACCGCCGACCGCCCATCGCCGACCGCCGACTTCGTACTTTCCCCTCTACTCCGCCCCCCTGGCTTCCTTCATCGCGGCCTTCGCGGCGCGGATCGTCTTCCGGACGTCGGCCTCGGTGTGCGCGGCCGAGAGGAACCAGGCTTCGAACTGCGACGGCGGCGGGTAGATGCCGCGCGTCAGCATGCCGCGGAAGAACGCGGCATACTGCGCGCTGTCCGACTGCAGCGCCGTCCGGTAGTCCCGCACCGGCCCGCTCGTGAAGAACGGCGTCAGCAGCGATCCGTGCGCGTTGACCTGCAGCGGCACGCCCGCCTCGCGCGCCGCCTCGGCGAGGCCGGTCGCCAGCATCCGCCCCAGCCGCGCCAGCCGCGTGTAGAGGGGCTTGGACAGCCGGCTGATCGACCAGAGGCCGGCCGCCATCGCGAGCGGGTTGCCCGACAGCGTCCCGGCCTGGTACACGGGCCCGGCCGGCGACACGTACTCCATCAGGTCCGCGCGGCCGCCGTAGGCGCCCACCGGCAGCCCGCCGCCGATGATCTTGCCGAGGCACGTCAGGTCGGGCGTGATCTTCCAGATCTGCTGCGCGCCGCCGCGGGAGGCCCGGAACCCCGAGATCACCTCGTCGAACACCAGCAGCATGCCGTGCCGGTCGCACAGCTCGCGCAGCCCCGCCAGGAACCCGTCGGCCGGCGCGACGACGCCCATGTTGCCCGCGATCGGCTCGACCACGACCGCCGCGATCTGGTGGCGGTTGGTGTCGCACAGCCGCTCGACCGACGCGAGGTCGTTGTAGGAGGCGAGCAGCGTGTGCTGCACCGCCTTGCGCGGCACCCCCGGGCTCGTCGGCGCGCCCAGCGTCGTCGCGCCCGACCCGGCCTTGACCAGGAACGGGTCGGCGTGGCCGTGGTAGCACCCCTCGAACTTGACGATCCGGTCGCGCCCGGTGGCGGCCCGCGCCAGCCGGATGGCGCTCATCGTGGCCTCGGTCCCCGAGCTGACGAAGCGCACGCGCTCCATCGACGGCATCATCGACCGCACCTTCTCGCCGAGCAGCACCTCCGACTCGGTCGGCGCGCCGTAGCTCGTGCCGGACTTGGCAGTCTCGGCGATCAGCCGGACCAGGCCGGCCGGGGCGTGCCCGTGGATGAGGGGCCCCCAGGACATCACGTAGTCGACGTAGCTGTTGCCGTCGACGTCGGTCAGCCGGGCGCCTTTCGCCGATCGGATGAACAGCGGGTCGCCGCCGACCGCCTTGAACGCGCGAACCGGGCTGTCCACGCCCCCGGGCAGGATCTTCTGGGCCCGGGCGAACAGCTTGGCAGATGTGGACCAGCGCATCGTCTTCATGGCTTACCGGAGCAGGCGCGCCGCCTCGCGCGCGAAATAGGTGATGATGATGTCGGCCCCGGCGCGGCGGATGCCGGTGAGCGCCTCCATCATGGCTCGCGGGCCGTCGATCCAGCCCCGCTCGGCCGCGGCCTTGAGCATCGAGTACTCCCCGCTGACGTTGTAGGCCGCCGTCGGGAAGCCGAACTCCGCCTTCACGCGGGTGATCACGTCGAGGTAGGGCAGCGCCGGCTTCACCATCACGATGTCGGCCCCCTCCTCGATGTCCTCGGCCACCTCGCGCAGCGCCTCCTCGACGTTGGCCGGGTCCATCTGGTGCGTGCGGCGGTCGCCGAACTTCGGCGCCGAGTCGGCCGCGTCCCGGAAGGGGCCGTAGAAGGCCGAGCAGTACTTCGCCGCGTACGACATGATGGCCACCTGCTCGAACCCCCGGTCGTCGAGCGCGTGCCGGATCGCCCCGACCCGCCCGTCCATCATGTCCGACGGGGCCACGATGTCGGCGCCGGCCTCGGCGTGCGAGACCGCCGTCTTCACCAGCAGTTCCACGCTCTCGTCGTTCCGGATCTCGCCGTCCACGACGAGGCCGCAGTGGCCGTGCGACGTGTACTCGCACAGGCACACGTCGGTGACGACGAGGATGCCGGCGTCGGCCTCCTTGATCGCGCGCGTCGCCGCCTGGACGGGCGCCTCCGCGTCGTACGCGGACGACCCGATCTCGTCCTTGTAGGCCGGCAGGCCGAACAGCAGCACGCCCGGCACGCCGTCCGCCCGGGCGGCCACGGCCTCCTTCACGGCCTCGTCCACCGACAGGTTGTAGACGCCCGGCATCGAGCCGACCTCGCGGCGCACGCCGGACCCCTCGCAGACGAACAGCGGGTAGATGAAGTTCTCGGGCGACAGGCGGGTTTCCCGCACGATCGACCGGATGGCGGGCGACCGCCGCAGGCGGCGGCCGCGGCGCGTGAGATCGAGGCGGACGGAAGCGTCGGACGTGGACATGATGAACCCTTTCGAAAGCCGGGACCCGCCCCGCGTCAGGCCTGCTCGAAGTGCTCCACGATGGCCTTCACGAGGCCGGGGATGGTGTACTCGGACGGCATGATGGTCGTCCGGATGCCGCACTGCTGCGCGGCCTCGGCCGTGACCGGGCCGATCGACGCGATCGCCACCGGCTGCAGCAGGTCGGCGATCGGCTCGGCGCCGTAGAGGCGGACGAAGTTGCGGACCGTGGACGCGCTGGTGAACGTCACGACGTCCACCTGGCGATCGAGCAGCATCCGGTAGATGTCGGGTTCGCCGTCGCGCCCGATCTCGACGGGCACCGTCCGGTAGGCGGTCACCTCGGTGACCAGGGCGCCGGACTGCCGCAGCTCCACCGCCAGCAGCTCGCGCGCGATGTCGGCGCGCGGCAGCAGGAACGACTGGCCCGCCAGGTCGCCCGTGGCCCGCAGCGCCTCGATCACGGCCTCGGCGCGGTACTCGGGCGGCACCAGGTCCACCTTCAGGCCGTGCCGCGCCAGGCGTTCGGCGGTGCCCGGGCCGATGGCGCACAGCTTCACGCCGCACAGCGCGCGGACGT
>JAJXZZ010000223.1 GCA_021779795.1 Acidobacteriota bacterium
TGGCCGAGACGACGACGGCGACGCCGGCGCCTTCGTCCCGCGCGCGGCGCACGTGCTCGACGACCCGCGCCCGCCGCTCGGGCGTCGAGACCGACGTGCCGCCGAATTTCTGCACCAGGACCGGCGCGCGCGTCATGGCACGCGCACCAGGCCGTTGGCGGCCAGGTGCTCGGCGATCTGCACCGCGTTGAGGGCGGCGCCCTTGCGCACGTTGTCGGCGACGATCCAGAGGTTGAGGCCGCGCTCGATCGAGTTGTCCTCCCGGATCCGGCCCACGAACACGTCGTCGGTGTGCGCCGTCGGCGCCGGCATCGGGTAGGCCCGCGCGGCCGGGTCGTCCACGACCTTGACGCCCGGGGCCGCGGCCAGGATGGCCCGCGCCTGGTCGGCCGTGAGCTTGCGCTCGGTCTCGATGTTGACCGACTCGGAGTGGCCGATGAGGACGGGGACGCGCACGGTGGTGGCGGTCACCCGGATGCGGGGATCGCCCATGATCTTCACCGTCTCGTGCACCATCTTCCACTCTTCCTTGGTGTAGCCTCCGTCCTGGAAGACGTCGATCTGCGGGATCAGGTTGAAGGCGAGCTGGTGCTGGAAGGTGCGCGGCGCGCCGCACGCGCCGTGATCGAGGATCTCGCGCGCCTGCCGCATCAGCTCGTCGAGGCCGTTCCTGCCCGCGCCGGCCGCCGCCTGGTAGGTGGACACCACGACGCGGCGGATCGTCGCCCGGTCGTGGATCGGCTTGAGCGCCACCACCATCTGGATCGTCGAGCAGTTCGGGTTGGCGATGATCCCCTGGTGCCAGGCGAGGTCGTGCGGGTTCACCTCGGGCACGACCAGCGGGCACGCCGGGTCCATCCGCCACGCCGAGCTGTTGTCGATGACCACCGCGCCCTGGCGCACCGCCTTCGGCGCCAGGTCGAGGCTCGCCTCGCCGCCGGCCGAGAAGATCGCGATGTCGATGCCGGCGAAATTCGCCTCGGTGGCCTCGAGGCAGGCGCAGTCGCGGCCCCCGAAGCGCACCGTCGTGCCGGCCACCCCGGCCACGTCGAGCGGGCGAAGCTCGGCGACCGGGAACCGGCGCTGCTCCAGCGTCCTGATCATCTCGGTGCCGACCATGCCGGCGGCGCCCACGACGGCCACGTTCCACGTCTTTTCGGTCACCGGTGGAGTCCCCCGCTACACGACGACCAGTTCCTCGAACTCCGGGACCTCTTCCTTGATCGCCATCTCGACGCCCATGAAGAGCGTCATCTGGGCGCTCGGACAGCCGACGCAGTTGCCCGTCAGCCGGACGGTCGCCCGGTTGTCGACGACGTCCACCAGCTCGATGTCCCCGCCGTCGCTCTGGATGAGCGGCCGGATCCGGTCAATCACCGCCTGCACGCGCTCGCGCGACACCATGATCACTCCCACGCCTCACGGGGCGCCGCGTCCGGCCGCGTCGGCGCGAACCCGCGCCCCGGCAGCCAGTATACCGCGGCGCTCGGAGACATCTGGTAGAATTGGAGCAGGCTCCGTTCCTGCATGGCCAGTGCCTCGTTCACCATGGATTCGGTCGTCGTCGGGCGCAGTGCGCGCATGCGCGCGGTGTTCGATTTCGTCAGGGTGATCGCCGACAGCGACAGCAGCGTGCTGGTGACCGGCGAGACGGGCACGGGCAAGGAGCTCATCGCCAACCTCATCCACCTGTCGAGCTCCCGCCGCAGCAAGCCGTTCGTGGCGGTCAGCTGCGCGATCCTCTCCGAGACGCTCATCGAGTCGGAGCTGTTCGGCCACGAGCGCGGCGCCTTCACCGGCGCGATCAAGGACCGGCCCGGGCGGTTCGAGCTCGCCCAGGGCGGGACGATCTTCCTCGACGACATCGACGACGTGCCGCTCAGCATGCAGGTGAAGCTGCTCCGCGTGCTGCAGAACCGCGTGGTCGAGCGGCTCGGCGGCACGCGCCAGATCCCGGTGGACGTCCGCGTCATCACCGGCAGCAAGCGCGACCTGCGGGCGCTGACCGCCGAAGGGAAGTTCCGCGAGGACCTCTTCTACCGGCTGAACGTCATCCCGGTCAACCTGCCCCCGCTCCGGGAGCGGCGCGAGGACATCCCGGTCCTCGTCGATCACTTCGTCAAGCGGTACTTCCGCCAGCGCGGCGAGCAGGCGCGGTCCGTGTCGACCGCGGTCATGCAGGCCTTCATGCGCTACCCGTGGCCGGGCAACGTCCGCGAACTCGAGAACGCCTGCGAGCGGATCGCGCAGACCTGCACGTGCGAGACCGTCCGCCTCGGCTGCGTGCCGATCAGCGTGCTGTTCTACAAGTACGCCGAGAGTCCGCAGCCCATCGCCGAGTCGCACGCCAACCCCTCGGCCGTGTCGCTCGAGGAGCGGCTCCAGGATCTCGAGACGAACCTGATCCGGTGGGCGCTGCGGATGAGCAACGGCAACAAGTCGAAGGCCGCCGACATGCTGAAGATCAAGCGGTCCACGCTCGGCGACCGGATCAAGAAGCTCGGCCTGGTCGAACTCGAGACCGGCGAGAACTGACGCCTCCCGCGGGCCCGCCACCCCGGACAACCCCTGCCGCGAGCGAGCCTTCGGCCGACTGCCCGGCCCCGCGAGGGTGACGAGAGCTCGGCGAAGCGGGACGGCACCTGCCGGAATGCCGGCGGGCGCGCATTCGGAAGCGGCTGCAAGCTATTGCAAGAAATAGGCTTGCTGCGACGACTCGTTTGGCACCACGGTTGCTGCGCATTCCCCCCGTGCAGTCCCTCGCCGAACAAGCCCCGACTCCACAGGCGCCCCCCGTCCAGGTGCGAGTGGTCGGCCCCGACGCGGCGTGCCTGACGCCGGGCGACCTGCGGCGCCTGTTCCGAGGCCGGCGCCTGACGCCGGCCCGGCGCGAGCGCCTCCGGAACAGCGGCCGCGTGATGGCGGTGTGCGGCAAGCGCGTCGTGGGACTCGCCGCCTACGAGCGCGCCGACGGCGAACTGCGGGTCCACGAGTTCGGCGTGGACCCGACGACGCCGTGCCGCGAGGAGGAGATTTCGGGCGTCCTGGTCGAGGCGCTCGAGGTGGCCTGCCTGGCCGGCGGCGGCCGGCGCCTGGTTCTCCTGCCGCGCGCGGCCGTGCCCGCGTCGCTGCTGCGCGCGCGCGGATTCGTGCCGATCGCCGAGGGCTGCGCCGGCAGCTGGTTCGAGAAGCTGTTTCCCGCCTGATCGTTTGATTTTTCGTCTCCTCGCCCTACAATGGTCGGGCCTGAACGCGCCCGGCCCACCGTCGAGCCGTGCGCGGGGGCTGCGGCCCTGCCCGGCCGCCCAGGAGCCACCGTGCCGCGTCCATTCCTGTCGGGCCTGCGAGGGCGATTGTTCCTGCTCGTCGTACTGGCGGTCCTGCCGGCATTCGCGCTGACCTGGTACACGGGATGGGAAGGGCGCCAGGGGCAGCGGGCCAGCGTGGCCAGCGACGCCGTCACGCTGGCGAGAATCGTCGCCAACGACCAGGACCGCGTGATCGAGGGCACGCGCCAGATCCTCTCGGACCTGGCGAACGTGCCCGAGGTGCGCGCGGGCGACCCGGCCCGCGCGCGCACCTACTTCGCCCTCCTGATGAAGCTCTACCCGGGGTACTCGAGCTTCCTGGTCATCGACCCCGCCGGCATGGTGCTGGCCAGCCTGCCCCCGGTCGAAGGTCCCACGAATTTCTCGGACCGCGTCTGGTTCGCGCGGGCCGTCTCCACGCGGCAGTTCGCGCTCGGCGACTACCAGGTCGGACATTTGACCGGCAAGCGCGTCGTCGTGGCCGCGTGGCCGGTGGTCGGCGACAACGGGCAGGTCGTCGCGGTGCTGGCGGCGGGCCTCGACGTCACCTGGCTGAACCAGATCGCGGCCACCGCGCAGCTTCCGCCCGGCGCCGTGCTGACGCTGGTGGACCGCCGGGGCGTGGTCGTGGCCCACTACCCGGCGGCGGTGGGCATTCTCGGCCGCGGGTTCCCCGACTCGGAGCTGATCGCGAGCATGCGGCAGCAGGCCGAGGGCACGGTCGAACTGACGGGGGAGGATGGCATCAAGCGCGTGTACGCCTTCGTGCCGGTCGGCGGGCGCGCGGAGACCGGGCTGCGGATCGCGGTCGGCGTGCCCGTCGAGGTCGCCTACGGGGCGGTGGACCGCGCGCAGCGCCGCCACCTGCTCACGCTGCTGCTGGTGACCGTGCTCACGCTGGCGGCGGCCTGGTACGCGGCGGAACGCTTCGTGCTCCGCCGGGTGTCGTCGCTGCTCGACGCCACCAGGCAGCTGGCCGCCGGCGATCCCCGGGCGCGCACGCGGCTGCCCTACGACCAGGGGGAACTGAGCGACCTCGCCCGCGCGTTCGACGAGATGGCCGCGGCGCTCCAGGCGCGCCAGGAGGAACGGGACCGGGCCGAGGGCGCGCTGCGGGAGAGCGAGGAGCGCTTCCGGGTGTTCATGGACAACAGCCCGGCGCTCGCCTTCGTCAGGACCGAGGCGGGCGACATGGTCTACGCCAACGCCACGCTCGAGCGCTTCTTCGGCCTCGAGCCGCGCGGCTGGCAGGGGCAGCCGGCGTCCAGGTTCTGGTCGGCCGCCCTGGCCGAGCGCCTGGGCCGCGACGACGCCGGCGTGCTGGCGGGGGGCGTGCCCGAACAGTCGGTGGACCCCGTCGTCCTGGCCGACGGGCGCGAGCGCTACTGGCTGCGCGTGACCTTCCCGCTGACCGAGGCGGGCGGCCGGCGCCTGGCGGCCACGCTGGCGTTCGACCTGACCGAGTGGCGGGAGCTGCAGGCCCGGCTGGCGCGGGCCGAGCGGCGGTACACGCAGCTGGTGGACCACGCGTCCGACGGCATCGCCATCACCGACGCCGACCTGCGGCTGGTCGAGGTCAACGCCGCCGGGTGCCGGCAGGTCGGCTACACGCGCGAGGAGCTGATCGGGCGGAGCGCGACGGACCTCATCGTGCCCGAGGACCTGGCGGCCCAGCCGCCGCGGCTGGACGAGGTGCGGGCAGGACGGTCGGTCGTGGTCGAGCGCCGGCTGCGCCGCAAGGACGGCAGCGCGCTGTACGTCGAGATCAGCGCGCGCGCCTTCGAGAACGGCGGCGTGCAGGCGATCGTGCGCGACGTCTCGGCCAGGCGCGAGGCCGAGGAGGCGCTGCGGGAGAGCGAGGAGCGCTTCCGGCTGCTCTACCAGTACCTGCCGCTGGCCTACCACTCGGTCTCGCAGGACGGCACGATCGTGATGGTCAACGACGCCTGGCTGGCGCTGACGGGCCTGACGCGGGGCCAGGCGGTCGGGCGCCGGTTCGCGGACCTGCTGACGCGGGAGAGCGCGGCGGTCTACGAGTCGCGGTTCACGCGGGTGATCGGCGGGGCGGACGTGCACGACGTCGAGGTCACGCTGGCGCGCGGGGACCAGTCGCTCGTGACCGTGTCGCTCGACTGCCGGCGCGGCCAGGACGCGCGGGGGGAGGTGCGGATCCACTGCGCCCTGCACGACGTCACGGCCGCGCGGCGGGCCGAGGCGCGCCTGCGCGAGAGCGAGGAGCGCTACCGCACGCTGTTTGCCGACAGCCCGATCTCGCTCTGGGAGGAGGATTTCTCGGGGATCCGGCGCCACTTCGACCGGCTGCGCGCGCTGGGCGTGTCGGACTTCGAGGAGCATTTCGCGGCGAATCCCGACGAGCTGGCCGACTGCGTGGAGTCGGTGCGCG